>CADBMD010000132.1 GCA_902795735.1 uncultured Bacteroidia bacterium | reverse complement strand
TTTCGACCGTCAGATACATGTCGAGCTGCCTGAGCTTAAGGAGCGTGAAGAGATATTCCTTGTCCACATGAGAGGGCTGAAGATTTCCAAGGATTTCGATGTCAGTTTCATGGCTCAGCACACTCCAGGTTTTTCGGGTGCCGACATCGCCAATGTCTGCAATGAAGCTGCCTTGACCGCAGCCCGCAAGGGAAAGGCCGAGATAGAGAAACAGGACTTCCTGGACGCCGTAGACAGGATCATCGGTGGTCTTGAAAGGAAGAGTTCCATCCTTACTCCTCAGGAGAAGAAGACCACTGCCTACCATGAAGCCGGCCATGCAACCGTGGGTTGGCTGCTTCCGTATTCCGATCCGGTGTTCAAGGTGAGCCTTATCCCAAGGGGCGATGCCCTGGGGCTCACTTGGTATCTGCCGGATGAAAGGAAGATACTCTCCAAGTCTTACTTGATGGACAAGATGTGTGCTCTCATAGGCGGAAGGGTAGCCGAGGAGATAATCAACGGTGAGCCAGCGACAGGTGCTCTCAACGATCTGGAGAGGCTTACCCGCATGGCATACAACATGGTGCAGTTCTATGGAATGAGCGAAAAGGTGGGTGAGCTTTCATTCTACGATTCAACCGGAGCGCGGGGATACGACCTTACCAAACCCTACAGTGAGAAGACCGCGGAGCTTATGGACCAGGAAGTCAAGGACCTTGTGGACGAGATCCATTCCAGGACTATGAAGATACTCCTCGACCATAAGGATGGTTTTGTGAAGATGGCGCAGCTCCTCCTTGAAAAGGAAGTGATCTTCGCCGAGGACATCGAGAAGATCCTCGGCCCCAAGGTCAAGCCTGCAGACGAATCACAGGAAGAAACTGATGAATAACGTAACGGTCAGATCCATTTCCGGGGCAGCCTTCATCGTAGTGATGGTGGCTTGCCTGGTTTTCAGCAAGTACCTCTTTGCTGCCTTGATGGTTACGATAATGTCCATCATGTTGCTGGAGTTCTATAAGATCACTATGGGAAGCAGCTACACCTTTTCAAAGGTCCTGGCAATCCTGGCCGGAGTAATCTTGTTCGGTGTCCTTTTCGCTGCTTCCACCTATCACATCCCGATGCGCTTCATCGCACTGGTGATGATACCTGTCTTCATCGTCATGATCTCTTCATTGTACGTGAAGGACAAGGAAGAGTATGGCAAGTTCTCCAACATCTACACTGGTTTGCTTTACATTGCAGTCCCTATAGCTCTCGGCAACCTCATTGCCTTCGACAAGGCCGGGAATTTCAGTGGAAACCTCCTGCTATGCTTCTTCATCATCATCTGGTGCTCCGATGTGGGTGCATTCGCTTTCGGACTGTCTCTGGGCAAGAAGTTCCCTGCAAAGCTTTTCCCTTCCGTCTCTCCCAAGAAGACATGGGTAGGCTTCATCGGAGGCTTGGCAGCCTCGGTCCTTTCAGCCTTTGTCCTGTACGAGGTGGGGTTGCTTAAATTTCCTTTGATGCATTCCCTTGTACTAGCCATGATCATGTCCGTGGCAGGAGTCTACGGTGACCTTTTCGAGTCACAGTGGAAAAGGGTCTATGGAGTGAAAGACTCCGGCAACATCATCCCGGGCCATGGCGGACTTCTCGACCGTTTTGACAGTACGCTCATGGCCATGCCTTTCGGCGCCATCTACTTGGCTATTTTCGACCTCTTATAGATTAATCCCACGATGAGACGCAAATTGATCACGATAGACAAGGATTCCTATGGCACCATAGCGACTGCCTGGTGCGTAATCCTCATACTTGCAGCCCTCATCATCCTTTTCATCGACAGCCTCTGGATAAAGGTCCCGCTGCTTCTTTTCCTTCTTCTTTTCGCTTTCTTCGTGTTCTGGTTCCACAGGATTCCGGAGAGAGAGACGCCGGCAGGAGATGACAGGACAGTGGGCAGCGTCGCTGACGGGAAGGTAGTGATCGTCCAGCGTGCGGTTGAGAATGAATATTTCAAGGATGAGCGTATCCAGGTCTCTATCTACATGGATTTCTTCGATGTCCATGCAAACTATTGGCCGATGGATGGGACGGTTTCCTACTACAAGTACCATCCCGGGCGCTACATGCTTGCATTCCTTCCGAAGTCTTCTGAGAAGAACGAGCATTCATCCACTGTTTTGAGGAATCTCCATGGCGAAGTCTTGTTCAAGCAGATAGCCGGGACTTTCGCCCGGAGGATAGTCTGCTATTCCAAGGAAGGAATGGAAACCGTCAGGGGAGAGCAGTGCGGGATCATCAAGTTCGGGTCCAGGATAGACATGTATTTCCCGTTGGATGCCGAGATCCTGGTCAAGGAAGGAGATTTCGTCAAGGGAATCACCTCCGTCATTGCCCGGCTCAGATAGAAGTCTTTCCTTCGATAAGTTCCAGCAGCCTGTCAGGGGCTTCGGATTCGGGAATATGCCTAAGTACCGGATCCTTGCCTTTGTAGATGCTGACCTTGCCTCCACCTTCACCGACATAGCCCCAGTCTGCATCGGCCATCTCGCCGGGGCCGTTCACAATGCAGCCCATTACGGCGATTACCGTATCTTTCAGGTGGGATGTCTTTTCCATCACCCTGGCCAGCGCGGCCTGCAGGTCATACATGGTCCTGCCGCAACCTGGGCAGGCAATGTACTCCGGCCTGTAGAATCTTCTGCGGCAGGCCTGCATGAGTTCATCTACAAGGTAACTGCCTTTGCCGGAATCCTTTATCGAGACCGGGACCCCTTCATCGTCAAGGTATTCTCCGGTCAGGGTAAGACTGTCTATCTCCCTGTCCAGGAGCCTCTTGCCGAAATCACATGAAACGTCGAAAAGAAGGGTTTCGAAAGAAGGAGACTGATAATTGGCGACAGCCTCTTTCCCGGTGATCCTGAGTGAAGTCAGGGATGAGACGATCTTGTGGTCATACCTTGCCTCCAGGTACCGGGCGACAGGGATTTCAGCTTCAGGATCTTCAGTCAGGGACACCCTGACCGTGTCTCCTATCCCTTGAGAGAGCAGGGTGGATATCCCGACACAGGACTTTATCCTGCCTCCGATTCCACCGCCAGCCTCTGTGACCCCGACATGGAGAGGAAAGACATGTCCCTCTTCTTCCATCATCGCCGAAAGGCAGCGGTAGGCTGAAACCATCACGACGGTATTGCTTGATTTCAGGGATACTACGACATTGAAGAAACTCTCTTCGATGCAGACGCCAAGCCATTCCATGGCAGCCTTGGCCATCGCTTCGGGAGTGTTGCCATAGAGGTTTGTTATGTACTCTCCGAGAGAGCCATGGTTTACCCCTATCCTGACCGCCGTCCCATGTTCCTTGCAGACATGGATCAGTTCGCGGAACCTGGCCACGGCTTCATCGTGGTCCTTGTGGAAATTCCCGGGATTGATCCTTACTTTCTCTACGAATGGTGCGACGGCGATCGCAGTGGCGGACGAAAAATGAATGTCGGCAACTATCGGTATATGGATCCCGTACGCTTCAAGTGCGGACTTTATCCCCTTGATGTGCTGTACATCAGCCATTCCGGGTACGGTGATCCGGATTATCTCCGCTCCCGCTTCATAGAGCCTCTTGCACTGTGCGACAGTCGCTTTTTCATCGGAGGTGTGAGTGTTGCACATTGTCTGGACGACGATGGGATTGCCTCCTCCGATGAGGACGTCGCCAACTTTGGCAATGATATGATCAGTCTGCATTCTCTTTCGGATTATAGACCTGCCGGTAGGCTTCCTTCCGGAGCTGGGCCTTGCCCATGCCGGTTCGCTTGGTCAACTGGAAATATATTCCTGCAGTCAGCATGAAATCAAGGGGATAGGCGAAACGGAAGAAGTCCTTGTGATAGTAGTCCGGGTCGAAGAGTGTCCCCCATGAGTATCTGACGTCGGCGTTGATGTGGAATTCGAATGGGTCGAAGACCAGTCCGAATCCAACGCCTCCTGTCAACCCGTAGTCGAAACGTCTGTCGTAGTCGGCAAAAGCGTTCCGGATTGATTC
>CADBMD010000131.1 GCA_902795735.1 uncultured Bacteroidia bacterium | reverse complement strand
GTCGATGATCATCTTGCCCTCTTTGGGGTGCTCCTCAAGGTACTGGTCCATGGCAGCCGAAGTTGCCTGTGAAACGGCGGAGGTAGCTTCGGGGTTGCCGAGCTTTGTCTTGGTCTGACCCTCGAACTGAGGTTCTGCGATCTTGACGGAAACGACAGCGGTAAGACCCTCGCGGAAATCTTCCGGAGCGAGGTCACCCTTGAACTTAGAAAGGAGGTTATTCTTCTCCGCATAGTTCTTGAGGGACCTGGAAAGGCCCATCTTGAAGCCCTGGAGGTGGGTACCGCCTTCTATGGTGTTGATGTTGTTGACGTAGGAATATATCTTCTCGGAAAAACCGTTGTTGTACGAAAGGGCGATGTCGATCGGGATGACTTTGTCGCTCTGGACGCAGACCGGCTCAGGTATAAGCTGGTTGGCTCCGGCATCAAGGTAATCGATGAATTCCTTGAGTCCTTCCTTTGAATAGAACTCATCCCTGCGGAAATCCTGCTTCCCGGTAGGCTTGAGGTCCCCGGATGTATCAGGAGCAAGGACATCGACAACCTGCCTCTCGTCGGTAATGGTTATCCTGATACCCTTGTTCAGGTAGGCAAGTTCACGCATCCTTGCGGCAAGGGTGTCGTACTTGTAGACTATCGTCTGGGTAAATATCGTATCATCAGGATGGAAGGTGATGATGGTCCCCGTGTCGGAGCATTCGCCTGTCACCTCGACAGGTCCCAGCGGCTTTCCCTTGGAATATTTCTGGACATGGATCTTGCCTTCCCTGTGGATCTCTGCCACCAGGCTGTCGGAAAGGGCGTTCACACAAGAGACGCCGACACCGTGCAGACCGCCGGAGACCTTGTAGCTATCCTTGTTGAATTTTCCTCCTGCATGAAGGACAGTCATGACGACTTCCAATGCAGAACGATGCTCTTTGGGATGCATGCCCGTAGGGATACCACGGCCATTGTCAACCACCCGGATGGAATTATCTGGAAGGATCGTGACTTTGATCTCATCGCAGAATCCGGCCATGGCTTCGTCAATGCCGTTGTCGACCACCTCGTAGACAAGGTGGTGAAGTCCTCTCTCTCCTACGTCTCCGATGTACATCGAAGGCCTTTTCCTCACAGCCTCAAGGCCTTCCAGAACCTGGATACTGCTGGCGGAATACTGTTCTTCCGCCTTTTTCATCTCTTCGCTTTCAATCATATCTAGAGTAAAAAATTTGTCCGTTTCATGGGCTTCCCATAAAACGGACAAATATACTAAAAAAACTACAAACTTAGGGCGATTCCAGCCGTGATCCAGAGGTCTTTTTCAGAGTAAAAAGGACTTCTCTGGATACTTTCGCAGAGAAGGTTCCCTGATTCCAGCCAGAACCCCAGCTTGCGGTTGAACTGATAGCCTGCAAGCAAGCCAAGGTCGAAATATCCGGGGATGGAAATTTCCCTGTCCAGCATACCCTTCCTGGACGATGCCGACATACCTCTCACTCCTGCATGGAAACGAGGGGTAAAATCATACACCGCCTTTAAATCGCATGAGAAGTTTGGAAGTAGGATACCCTGGCTGGCATCATCCCTCATGGTCATGTTTCTCAGATGGAGGCCTCCGTCCAGACTGAACTTCCCAGCAGCAAGTTCAAACAGGGCATCAGCATAGATTACGCTGAAGTCCGCATAGTTCACCGCAGGTAGATAGCAGTTCCTGGCGCCGGAAAGGACGGCGATTCCCGAATCCACCAGCCCGTTTTCATGGACGGATGCTCCTCCGTCCAGTTGGAACTGCAGCCTCGAGCCAAGGTTGCCCCTGACTCCAACCTTGGCATTGATCTTCTCTGTGGAATTGTCCAGGAAAGTTCCCGTAGTGTTGACAGGATTGATGAAATGGTGCCGAGAGACTATCGACGAGTAAGTGTTGAGGGAATTCCCTCCCGTCGCCGATGCGAACAGGCTCACATTGTCCATCGCCTTGTAAGTCACGAATACTTCCGGGAATACCACCCGGCCTTTGAAAGCATTGAGCGGCTCACCCGTATTTCCCTCATCCTGGCCTCCGCTAAACAGCTTCTCAATACGTATTCCAAGATTAAAGTCCCACTTGCCTGTCAGAATCCGGTACTTTGGTACCAGAGCCACCCTGCCGGCATTGCCCTGGAAGAGATTGCGGTCGGATGCCGTCTCGGCTTCGAAACCGACCAGGATGCTTTGTACAGGATCAAGGACAGGGCCCACATTCCCTTGCAGGTTGAAAACACTCTCACCCAGATTGTCTCCAGCCTTGAAATGGTCGGAAGCATATCGCCCCCTCAGGGCTACATCATAGAACAAATACTTGTCGTCACTGCGGTTTGATGCGACGCGGACATTGAAGTCAGCCGCATTGAGGGAGCGTGAAAAGAGTGTGTCTCCCGCCATGACTCCGTCATAACCGATTCCGAAAGAAAGTATGGCCTTGTCGAAATTGTACCTGCCCTCAAATCCGACTCCGGTCAGGGCGTCATGGCCTGCGAAAGACTCTTTGGCGACCTTGTCGATCCTGTACACGCCGTCGGAAGTCTCAGCTGCCAGATTGTTGTACTTTCCGAAATAGGAACCGTGATTTGCATAGACGCTCATCTGGAAAGGACCCTTCTGGTTGGGGCTGTAGACGAAATTGAGCTGCGGATGAAGGGAATAACCTGCACCGGCCCTGAGGTAAAGATCCTTCCCACGGAAAGCATCTTTGTCAGGACGCATCGCAAGCATGTAAGGTTTGAAATTATATGCTCCCTGGTAGGGTTTCTCGAAGACTTCGTAACCGAAATCCATGTCGAACCTGAGGAGCGAATCCGGGACGGCCATCCCGAGCTGGGGCTTGTGGATCTCAGACGCATTGCTCTGGTAGGTGTTGGTTACCTCGACCGTAGGATTGATGTTCTGGGCGAATGATGCTGTGCATGCCAGGATGGCGGCAGCTGATAATAACTTTTTCATGTCCATTCTACTTCATCAGGTTGTTAAGTTTGGAAAGTCTCATGCGGACATTGTCCAGCACATCGTCGGTGGTTCCCTCTGCAGGCTTGTAGCCGTTCAGGATACTCTCGAAGGTAGCCTTGGCCTGCGTATAGTTGTCCCGTTCCGCAAAGGAATCGCCGAGGACGATGAAAGCCTTGGCCAGCCAGTAGTTCTGGCCTCCGGCCTTGGATGAGAAGTCATAGACTTTCTTCTCCACGGTGTCATATTTTCCCTGGTCATAGGCATCCTGGATCAGCATGAATGCGGCTTCGGCACCTTCATTGGTAGCTGGCTTGGCACTGAGCTTAGTGAATATCTCGAATGCCTTGGTCCTCTCGTTTGTGGAAAGATAGGATTTTGCCAGCAGGTAATCCGCCTCCCTCACCTGGACTTCCGTACTCTTGGAGTCGGTCCTAACCTTTTCTGCGCTTGATATGGCTGAAGCATAATCCGCAGCCTTGAAGGCAGAACGCATCATGCCGATGCGGGCAGTGTGCTTGTTATTGTCCGAAACGGCCTCGGAGAGCAATGAACTGAAACCGCCGTATGCCTCCTTGTAACGCTCCATTTCGTATGAAAGCACCGAGAAGTTAAGCATTGCCGTCTCCTTGAAAGAAGCAGTCCCTGACCCTCTGAGGGCCTTGGTGTACCAATCGCAAGCCTGCTCTTTCTTACCAAGGTTACGATAGCTTTCAGCTATGTAGAAAGCCGCCTTGGAAGCATCGCTTCCGGAAGGGAAACGCTCAAGGTAATTCTGGAGGGAAGGGAGAGCCTTGTTCCAGTTCTCGGAGAGGTAAAGCTGCTCTGCCGCAGCAAAGTACATGCTCTCTTTCTCCCCTTCTGACTTATCCTTGATCGCCCCGATCTTGTCGGCATAGTCGATGAATTCATCACCCCGCCCTTCGCTTTGGTAGATGGACTCGATCGCAGACAAGGCATCTCCGGCATATTCAGTTCCCGGCATGTCGGCAACGACTTGCTTGTAATAGGCAAGCGCCTTGTCGAATTCAGAAACATTCCTTGAAATCATTCCCAGTTCAATCAGGGAACGAGCGGCTATGGTCTTGTCGTCGGTGTTCGTCCTCAGTTTCTCAAACGTGCGGACTGCCGCATCGTTGTTTCCTGCCGCCACATAGGCTCTGCCGAGTTCATACATCGCTTCGGAATAGTATTCGGCAGAAGGACTGGCCTTAAGCGCCTTGGACAGCACGTTGACCTTGGAGTTCCTGTCTCCGAGCAGGCCATAGGCGATTCCGGCCTGGTAAGAAGGATAAAGGTTCCCGGCATAGGGGAAGCGGTTCATGGCTGCCTCATATTCCTTCACGGCAGTCTTGTAATCCTTCCTGAAGAAATCACAGTCAGCCCGGCGCGATGCGGCATCCTCTCCTTCGGCGGGATTGCCGTCTTTGAGGTACTCATCGAACCACTTTGAGGCATTGTCATAGTCGCCCAAACGGAAATAGCTGTAGGCCAGATCGTAAGGAATCAACTTACCTTCAGCCTTCCCATCCAGGGCAGAGTTGTTGTACAGATCCTGGAACGTCTCGGCAGCCTTTTCGAACTGGTCGCTCCTGTAGTAGGATTCCCCCAGCCAGTACTTGGTGAGTTGGTTGAAAGGATCGCGCTTGGGGGCATAGTACCCGGCAGCCTTAAGAAGGGGTACGGCATCTCTCCATGAACCATTCTTGATAAGCTGGTTGGCCCTCAGGTAATTCGCCCTCATGTAATTAGCCTTCTGGTTGGAATCGAGGTTGTCGATGTTGGCATAGGCATCTACGGCACCGGCATAGTCATGGTTGTAGAGGGATGCAAGGGCCATGTAGCTGTAGATCTGGTCACCTTTCTCTTTGGCCGGGTACTTTGTGATGTACTCATCGAACACCTTCGGGTTATGGTTCAAGTCGAATGAAAGTTTCGCATAGTTGAAATGCGCATCCTCCTGGATATCCGGATTGAACCGCTGCTCAGAGGCGCTCCTGAACGCATCCATCGCAGCCACTTTGTTGCCGGTCTGAATGTAGCTGTAGCCAAGCTGGTAGTTGGCTATCTGGCCGATCGAGTCGGTCCGGCTGCTCATGGCAGAGAAATTATCGATCGCGCCGGTGAAATCACCCGTCGAATACATGACCGTACCGGCATAGAAATAATCGTCCCTGTCCATGTCCTTCCGGCTATGTTCGATCTTGTCGTAATATGCTTTGGCGTTCTCGGAATCTCCACTGGCAAGATAAGACTCAGAAATAATCCTTGCCAGATGGGACTGGCGGTCGGCCGGAACTTCTCCGAACAGCTTCACCCCGTTCTTGATCACGTAGGCATAGTCTTTCTGCATGAACTTGCACTCGGTCATGTAGTAATTCGAGAGATCGGTGAAACGGGCATCCTTACCTGCTTTCTCAAACCATGAATATGCTTCCGGGAAATTCTTCTGCATATAATTGATGTAGCCGAGGGAATACCGGGAAGGAGCGGTATAGTCAGAATATGCCATTTTCTCGGATTTTTCGAACAGCCTGGATGCACCTCCCAGGTCTTCCTCCTCGAAGAGAGAATAGGCATGCTTGAAAACGAACTCTGCAATCTGGTCATTCTCAAGAGACTTTTCTTCCACCAGGGCGAATTCCCCGGCAGCAGCCTTGTAATCTTCGTTGTCAAAGAGATTCAAGGCATTGTAAAACCTGATCTGAGGAATAAGCCTGGAATAAGGATACTCCGCCAGGAAACCTTCGACCAGGGTCTCGTAGCCTTTTTCCTGAAGACGGACGGCACAAAGGGTTTCATAACCTCTTGCCATGACGTCCCCCGTAGAGGAAGCGATATCGCCGAAAATGGTCCTGGCCCGTTCGAACATACCGTTCCGATAGAGCCTTACCGCCTGGCGGTACGTCTCAGCCGTCCTGTCCTGCCCGGCAAATACTGCAGACGGACACATCAGAACAGCACAGAGGATGACCGCGATGAACTTGCTTTTCATGCTATTTCTAAGTTTTTGATGTCTTGATTATAATCTACAAATTTACTCAATTATACTCGAAAAAAAGAGTATATTTGCGTAATTATGGAAGATAACGTACGTCAGGCAACAAAAAACGAGCCGCTCGTTTGCTTCAAGGATGCAGACATCCTAAACGGAGAGAACACGGTCATCTATTCGCTGGACATGGAAATCAATCCAGGAGACTTTGTCTACATAGTGGGCAAGGTCGGTACAGGTAAGACGTCCATAATCCGCACGATGATTGCCGAGAATCCACTGCTCAAAGGCTACGGAAGAGTCTGCGGATTCAAACTCAGGGGTTTACGTGACAAGGAAATCCCCTATCTAAGAAGGAAAGTCGGCGTAGTGTTCCAGGATTTCCAGCTCCTCATGGACAGGACTGTCGAAAGCAACCTTGAATTTGTGCTTAAAGCCACCGGATGGAAAGACCGGAATGCAATCGACAAGCGGATACGGGAAGTGCTGGAAGATGTCGGGATGGAAAGCAAGGCCCACAAGATGCCGCATCAGCTTTCCGGAGGAGAGCAGCAGCGTATAGCCATCGCAAGGTCATTGCTGAACAGGCCGGAACTGATCATAGCCGACGAGCCTACAGGCAATCTGGACAACGAGACTGCCGATGGCATCCTCAGGCTCCTGACAGGAATCAACAAGTCTGACGGAACAGCCGTGGTCATGGTCACCCACAACCGGAACATATTCGAAAAGTACCATGGCAGAATCTTCGTGTGCAAGGATGAGAGTTGCGAAGAAAACCTCAATGATGAAGTGATTGACCTGGCACTTACTATCTGAGATGCTCAAGAAGGAAAGATATTCAAGGATAATGGACTGGTTTGAGAAGAACCAGCCTCTTCCCAAGACAGAACTGCATCACGATTCCCCTTTCCATCTGCTTATCGCCGTTATCCTGAGCGCCCAATGCACCGACCGCCGTGTGAACATGGTGGCGCCGCCGTTGTTTGAAAGGTTCCCAGAGCCTGCAGACCTGGCCAGCGCCGGTTTCGATGAAGTCTTCCCGTTCGTAAAAAGCGTTTCATATCCAAATTCCAAGACAAGGCATCTCATTGACATGGCCCGGAAACTGGTGACCGACTTCGATTCCGAAGTCCCATCCGGAATCGATGAACTCATGAGCCTCCCCGGAGTAGGACGGAAGACTGCCAACGTCATTGCCTCCATCGTCTATGACAAGCCCGTGATAGCCGTCGACACCCATGTGTTCAGGGTTTCGCACCGGTTAGGATTGTCCGACGGCAAAACCGTGGATTCAGTCGAGAAAGACCTGGAAGCCCATATCCCTCCCTTCCAGCGTGCAAGGGCGCACCACTGGCTCATCCTTCACGGACGCTACATCTGCACTGCCAGGAAACCAAAGTGCCAGGACTGCCCGCTGGCCGGATGGTGCAGGGATTATGAAAAGAAGAACCTGAAGATACAATAATTTGCTATATTTGTAGATTGGCATTGAAAAGACAATCAAGAACCATTAATATTTGATATGAAGAGAATCGTACTTATCCGTCATGGCGAGAGCCAGTGGAACAAGGAAAACAGGTTCACAGGATGGACCAATGTTGACCTGAGCGAAAAAGGCGTCCAGGAAGCTTTCGACGCCGGAAAAATCTTGAAGGAAAACGGCTTTACCTTTGAAGTCGCCTACACTTCCTACCTTAAGAGGGCCATAAAGACCTTGAACAACGTCCTCGACGCAATGGATCTCGACTGGATTCCTGTGAAGAAGAGCTGGAGGCTTAATGAAAAGCACTACGGAATGCTTCAGGGACTGAACAAGGCTGAGACTGCACAGAAATACGGCGATGAGCAGGTCCTCATCTGGAGGCGCAGTTTCGACGTGGCTCCCCACAACCTTCCTGAAGACGATCCCAACAGCGCCACCAAGGATCCTCGCTACGCCATGGTTCCCGACCAGTACATCCCTCGCACAGAAGCTCTCAAGGAGTGCATCGAGAGAGTGATGCCGTACTGGGAGTGCGAGATATTCCCGGCCCTCAAGGAGCACGACAACATCGTCGTCGTTGCCCATGGAAACAGCCTCCGTGGTGTCGTGAAGCACCTCAAGTCCATTTCGGATGCTGACATCGTAGGGCTGAACATCCCTACCGCCACCCCTTATGTCTTCGAATTCGATGACGATCTCAACCTTGTCAAGGACTATTACCTTGCGGATCCGGAAGAGCTGAAACGCAAGCAGAACGCGGTTGCAAACCAGGGAAAGGCAAAATAAAACAGACAAGCACATGCCCGTCATTTCTAAGCGCGGAACAAGTATTCCCGCATCCCCCATCAGGAAACTCACCCCACTTGCTGATGCAGCGAAAGCCCAGGGCAAGAAAGTCTACCACCTGAACATCGGACAACCCGATCTTCCTACCCCTAAGAAAGCCCTCGATGCTCTCAAGACCATAGACAGGACCACTCTTGAATACAGTCCCAGCAACGGCCTGAAGTCATTGAGGGAAACCCTCGTAGGCTACTACGAAAGGTACGGGGTAAAGGTTGCCGAGAACGAAATGATCATTACCTGCGGTGGTTCGGAGGCCCTTCTCCTGACCTACCTGTCACTCCTCGATCCCGGTGATGAAATCATCATGACCGAGCCGAGCTATGCCAATTACATCACTTTCGCCATTACTTGCGGAGCTACCGTAAAAACCGTAACATCGAACATCAAAGACGGTTTTGCACTTCCTCCTGTCGAGGACTTCGAGAAAGCGATAACCCCCAGGACAAAGGCCATCCTTATCTGCAACCCCAACAATCCCACGGGATACCTCTATTCCGACGAAGAGCTTTTCAGGCTACGCGACATTGTCAAGAAGCACAATCTCTTCCTGATCTCGGACGAAGTCTACCGTGAATTCCGCTACACCGGAGAGCCCTATCTGTCCGCTCTCTGCCTTGAGGGAATCGAGCAGAACGTGATAGTCATAGATTCAGTGTCTAAAAGGTATTCCGAGTGCGGTATCCGTGTCGGAATGATAGTGACTCACAATGCCGAGTTCTTGAAAACCATCATGAAGTTCTGCCAGGCACGACTCAGTCCGCCGCTCCTCGGCCAGATTGTCGCCCAGGCATCCATCGAAGGTACAGAAGAGTACTCCCGTGAGTGCTTCGAAGAATATCTCCAAAGGAGGAATTTCTTCATTGACGGGTTGAACAAGATTCCGGGCGTATTCACTCCTATGCCTAAGGGTGCCTTCTACACTGTCGTGTCCCTGCCTGTCGATGACTCGGAAGATTTCTGCCGCTGGCTCCTTACAGACTATTGCTATAAGGACGAAAAGACGCCTGAATGCTACACCGGTGAGACTGTCATGATGGCTCCCGCCGCCGGATTCTACAGCAATCGCGAACTCGGACGGAAACAGGCCAGGATGGCATATGTGCTCAAGAAAGAAGACCTTGCCAGGGCATTGCTCATCCTCGAGGACGCCCTGAAGGTCTATAACTCAAGATAAGGCCGTAGCTTTCATTCAAAACGGAACCAATCCAGGTCCAAGGTTCCGGAACCCGGAACCGAGAAAGCAAGCCATATTGCATGTACCCCTTGAAGCCCCGCTTCAGGGGGTATGTTGCATGTAACCTCCTGCCATCCCTTTACGTCAGGGATCTCGACTGAAAACCTGGGACCATAGAAAGACTGGTCAAGCAGCAGATGGATCTTCCCTCCATTCCCGCCGCGCACCCAAGCCGTAAACTTTTTAGGAGTCGTGGAGCCGAAATCAAGGTACTTGAAGGCGATCTTGTCTCCATCCTTTGCCTGGGAGACGATCTCATGCACGGGATTTCCCGGCTCTCCGCAGACACGGGCATTGCCGCTGGTCAGGCACATCCTCCTGGCCTGGATCAAAGCCCTCGCATCCAAAGGACCGGCGGCCCCTTGGGAAGTCATCTCCACCTCCTTGATAGTACCATCCTCACGGAACTCGATCGGCTCGATGCAAGCCTTCCTAATGGAAACGCTCCCGGAAGTCGAACGATGATAGAGCACATACCATTGTCCATTGAACTCCACCACCGAACCGTGATTGTTCCAGACCGCAGGGTCACACCCATCATTGTCAACTATGACTCCCTTGTATTCATAAGGTCCGAGAGGGCTCGTGGACATGGAATACCCGATGCAGGTAGGACGCCCCTGCCTGCTGATGTCTGCATAAGTGAAATAATAGTATCTGCCGCGCTTGAAGACAAAACCTCCCTCATGGAAATAATGCTCCTTTTCGGTGACGATCCCATCGACCATACTGTTCTTGTCGATTGTCTTCATGTCCGGGTTCATCCTGGCGCCCTTCGCGGAAAACTGTCCCCAGAAATAATAAACCTGGCCGTCGTCATCTATGAATACGTTGGGATCTATTCCTTGCGGACCGTCTATCTGGACTCCTCCCTTGAAAGGCCCCGCCGGACGTAAAGAAGTTGCCACCCATTCCCGTCCCTGAGGGTCATCATAGTAAAGGAAATAGGTTCTCCCCTTCATCATCATGTCCGGAGCATAAAGAGTCATTTCACTCTTGAAGGAATTCCTGTGCAACGTCCAGTCGGAAAGATTCTTTGAAGACAGGACATGGTAATGATCAGAGCAATACTGCCCGGGATCGACATCAAGGGAACCATAGATGTACATTTTCCCATCTTTCCCTACCCTGGCTGAAGGATCCGCGATATAGACTCCTTCCGGAGAGATGGGGTTCTGGGCAAGCATCGCCGATGACACGGCTACCATGAGGAGAAACGATAATCCTACTCGATTCATAATCCTGGACATACTCTATTATTTACTGATTTTCAAAGGATTCCACATTGTATTCCACTTCCCCCATGAAGAATTACCCGACGCATCCAGGCCATAGGCGTAACCTATGTACTGCTGTTTCTCCACATCGATGTGTCCCAGGGGATCGCCACTGATACCAATGTTGTGCAATCCTTTGCCCAGATTACCGGTAAGCCTGGATTTCTTCTGGAAAGAAAGCCCGTCGGAAGAAGTCCAGATCTGGATATATGAGCCACTGGTCATCCTTTCAGCGGTATGGACTGCTATGAACTGCTTCATTGCATCACAGTACTTGACATCGCTATGGTCGGCAGCCCGGATTCCGCTCTTGTCGATCGCCGTACCTTTCAAACTCAACTTGGCGGGCCAAAGGGGATCGTCTGCAGGAGCGGTAGCAACCCTGGTAGTAGTTGAATTATCATTCCACGAATAATAAAGATACAGCGTGCCATCCAGCACAACCATGCTAGGTTCGCCAACGCCCCATTGCCCTTTCGCTCCGGAGTATGTCACGACAGGTTCAACCTTTTCTCCGCCCCAGCCTTCACCGTTCCATTTCTCCCATGGACCTTTCGGGCTCTTCCCCCGGGCCATGAACAGATGGTTCTCCAGACCTCCGGTGTGCTCCGTCGAGGTGTAGCCAAGATAATAGTAATCACCGATCTTTATGACACCCGGGTCGCAGCAAGACAACTCATCCCTCGTTCCACGGGTTGGCTTAAGGACCATTTCTTCTTTCGTCCATGTACGTCCCCCGTCTGTACTGTGCTGATAGGAAACCTGGTCCCAGTAGCTGCCGGTCAACCCACCTGGAGAATCATAATTAAGGATTACCTGAGGAGTCCCTGAACAAGGGGAACCTGACTGGTAAGCCTGGATGTCCCGGCCTGCCAAGGATGCCACTTCAGGGTAGAACCATACTCCGGCCTTGGATGAACCCTCGCCCAGAAGAAGAAGATAGCGCCCAGGCTCGAACTTGGTTCCGTCTTCCTTAACTATTTCAAACCATGCATTGTCTTCCATCTTTTCATATCTATTCATGAAAACAGGAGTTCCAGTGACAGTTTTCCTGTAATCAGTGTCCCACAGAAAAAGCCACATGGTCATGCTCTCTGTACCATGAGTGCTCCAGGTCGGGCAACAAGCCTGAAGGCCGTACATGGGCTTGTCTATGGTGAAGGCAACCGCGACATCGGTGGAACCGAGATTGATCGGTATGGTGTTACCCCCCTGGTAAAACACTTCGCCTGCATCAGCTGCAAAGGTAGAGCCTGCAGCTGCGAACCAAGCATCGATGGAGCCGTCGTCGTTGATGATGATGGAAGGGCCGTAACGATAAGTACCAGCCTGGTAGATGTCCCATCCACTCTGAGCAGTGAAGGAATATTCTTTGTCTTGGGTCGGTTCTACTTCTTTAGGCGGTGTTGTACCTCCTTGTGGCTCTTTCGGAGAATCTCCGCCGCCGCATGAAACAACAGTAAGGATGGCAATGGCTGAAGCCAGGATGAATGAGAATGTCTTTTTCACTTTCGATAGAGAATTACAATCGGAAAGTTACCCAAATAATCGATAATCCGCAAGCGATGCAAGGATAAAAAAGAAGTCCTGACCAGAATGACTCTGATCAGGACTTCCGAAGAACGGCGGCGACCTACTCTCCCAACTGGTGGGTCAGTACCATCGG
>CADBMD010000130.1 GCA_902795735.1 uncultured Bacteroidia bacterium | reverse complement strand
TCAAGACTCTGAAGACCGGAAGGAAAGTCAGTTTCTTCTATGGGGCTCGTGCTCTTGTCGAAGCTTTCTACCTCGAGGATTTCGCAGAGATCGAGAGGGAGTTCCCGAACTTCAAGTTCTACCTTGCTCTCGACCGTCCGGATCCAGCAGCAGATGCAGCTGGTGTGAAGTACACTCCTGGGTTTGTCCACAATGTGATGTACGAGACTTATCTGAAGGATCACGAGACTCCGGAAGACATCAAGTACTTCATGTGTGGTCCGCCTATGATGGTGGCTTCCGTCAACAAGCTGCTTGACAGTCTTGGAGTCCAGCCGGAGAGCATTCTCTATGACAATTTCTCATAGGCAATTACTCTACATAGCAACAGGTCGGTCACTTTGGCCGGCCTGTTTTTTTTGCATTATCAGGATTTGTATGAGGTGGTGTCTAAGAGAAGAAGACTTCGAGGCCGTCGTAAGCGGCCTTGAGAGGTGCCGGCAAGGTGGCATCAAGCTCTGTCTGGGTAGGATGCAGGGTACGAGCCATATGGGTCAGATAGACAGGCTGGTTGAGTTTCGGAAGGTATCTCCCCTCCCTGATAAGCATGTGGACGATCCTCTCCACCGTCTTTACGCTGGAATGAGTGAATATCCTGAAGTCCTCATCCCCATCGATGCCCATCGTGGCTTCCATGATTATGCCCGTAATAGGATTACCCTTCTCATGAGGATCTATTCCGGCAATCCTTGCAGCAATAGCGGGAATGCCTCCCGTGTCGGTTGCATAGAGTACCCTTACATCTTTCTTCTCCACAAGGTACATCATGGTCTGTTCCTTCCGGTCGCCGGTAGCATGGTTGGCCGGCAATGCGGTGAACGTCAGGCCGAATGCAGAGGCCTTGTCTCCCGGAGAAAGCGGAACTATCTCCGGAACAGGAAGACCGGACTCTGAAGAAGCCTTGTCGAAATCGGACCGGGCACGTTCAATCCATGAAGAGCCTAGATAGACTCTTTTCACCCCAAGCTTAAGGGCAGCGGCCGGATTGTAATGATCGCCATGCGAATGAGTGTAGAATATCACCTCAGGATGTATTCCGGCAGGGATCATGTCCTCATCGGTGGGCGTAAAATCTATCAACACCCTGTCATCCAACAAGGCGCTCGTAAGCCTGCGCAACTCCCCTCTTTCATCCCTGCCGTTCCAGTCAGCCGCACCGGTACCCAGGAAACGGACCTTAAGCGGTCCGGTAACGCCCTCTCCAGGCTTGTAATCCTTTTCTTCAATATTCTGTGCGAAGGAAGGAACGGAAGTCAGTCCTCCCAGGCCGGCCGCGACCAGCACACCGGCACCTTTATTCAAAAAGTCTCTTCTGTCCATTTGTTGAAAACTTCTACTCCAATATTACGAAAAATCTTCGTAATATTGTAAGGATATTCAAGAAAACGAGACATCATGGTTTCTATCAACATCAAAAAAATCATCCTTCCTTTCCTGTTCATCGCAATCGCTGCAAGCCTCTCGGCCCAGGAAAAGACCGCCGTCCAGAAAAGGTGTATTCATGAAAACATCAAGCATCAGGGGGTGGAGAGGGAATACTACCTCTACAAACCGGAAAATCTTCCTGGAAACAGTCCCCTCGTGATCTGCCTTCATGGCTACGGTGGAAGCGGAGCGGCAGGCAAAGCCGCCTTGATGGATGTGGCAGACCGTCACGGATTCGCCGTATGTTACCCTCAGGGTGCAAGGGATCCCAAAGGAAGCACCGGATGGAACGTAGGTTATCCTGCTCAGGAAGGGATGAAGACAGATGATGTGGATTTCGTAGTGAAACTTGTGAGGCATCTGCAGAAAAAGCACGGTTTCAGCAAAGAGAACGTCTTCCTCACAGGAATGTCCAACGGCGGGGAGATGTGCTATCTTTTCGCCCAGAAGAAGCCCCAAACCTTCAAGGCCATAGCTTCCATCGCCGGTCTCACCCTCACCAACATGATGCCGCTGCGCTACCGCCATCCTGTCCCTTTCATGGAAGTCCACGGCACTGAAGACCGGATATCAGAATGGACTGGCGATCCGGAAAACAAAGGTGGCTGGGGAGCCTATCTCGCCGTTCCTGCAAGCATCAGCCGGATCATAACCGTCAATGACTGCATCAGCGAGACTATCACTCCTCTGCCGCGCAGGGAAGGACGCAACCAGGTTATCCTCCACCATTTCCAGGGAGGGAAACCTGCCGTAAAGGGTGGGCGCCCTGCCGACGTGCTCCTATACGAAGTCATAGGAGGCGACCACAGCTGGTCTGACAAGGACATGGACACCTGTGAAGCAATCTGGGAATTCTTCAGTATGTACCTATGATAGACAAGACCGTTCACATGATGGATGCCGGGACAAGGCTTTTTGACAGCGAGAAGCCTTTCGGAACAGTCCTCGGAGGAATAAAGGTAGAGATGGCAAAATACGGAAAGGTCTCACGGCCAGACGAGATTGACGCCGAATCGCTGCCTGATGCCGCAGCTGGTTTCAGTTACTTTGCCGACCTGTCCACAAGGTTCAAGACAAGATATATAGCTTGTTTCCTGGAAGATGCAGGAACAGTCGGAAAGACATCTGACGGAGAAGAAATCCATCGTTATGCAGTCTCTCTTAAAGAAGGGAACAAGAACACGAACGTAGGAATCTACGTAGCCCTTGCCTGCGTGGTCATCTGGGCCATGCTGGGCTGGCTGGTCTCGGATGGCAGCTGGATCCTGACCGTGGTTTTCCTCGCTGTCGGGTTTTTCGGAGCATGGCGTCAGCTCAAGCCTGACAAGCATTCCACAATGGTTGTTTCGCAGTTGCTGGACGCTTTTGCGGACGGTAAATAAGTTTCGCTTTCAGACCGTATCACCGGTTGTCATGGACTTCGCAGCTGATTGACCTGCAAGGAAACCGGTTGAGAATGCGCACTGGAGGTTGTAGCCACCCGTGTCGCAATCCATGTCCAGGATCTCACCACAGAAATAAAGGCCGGGGGTAAGTTTGGATTCCATGGTCTTGGCAATGACTTCATCGGTCGAGATCCCCCCTGCCGTGACGACACATCTTTCATAGCCGACATAGCCAATGATTTCGAAAGTCCAGTCTTTAAGCGTCCTGGCGAGGAGATCCAGGTCCACATCATAGACTCTACGCTGCGGTTTCCTCCCACGGAAACGGTCCGGTTTCGGGGAACCGACTTTCAGTATATCCGGATTCCAGGCCTGGAAACCTGGAATCAAGTCCCATGGCATCAGTTTACCGAGAAGTATCCTGTACATCTCTTTCCCATTTATTCCACGTCCATCCTTTGCCTGTCTGGTCCTCGGATCATTCTTGATGTCGTTCCAAAGCGTCTTGACCCTGGCATTCAGATCTGCCAGCGGAACTCCCGGCTTAAGGTCCAGTGAGAACGATACGCGTCCACCATTCATCAAGGTCTTCACGCATTTACGGCTCACCTGGAACCCTATGGGGCCCTCTATACCTCCGTCGGTGAAATCCACATCGCCGAATTCGGTCTCTGGCGCTCCACCGTCATAAGTAACCGTCAGGTTGACATTCTTCAGTTTGGCTCCATGCAATGCCTCGCCGCTGCCTGTCATCTGGGTTTCCCTGTGAATATGTCCCTTGAGTTCCGTTTCCCTGCCGTCAAGTACTTTATAACCCTTTGGAACCAAGGCTGTCAATGACGGGAAGCAATTGACGATCTTATGGCCGAAGAATCCTGCCCAGCGATAGCCGTCTCCTGTTGAACCGGTCATAGGATAGGAAAGACCGCCGGTTGCGATTATCAATTTGCTGCATTCGAAAGATTCGCCGTTGGTGCATCTGACGGTAAAGCCGGGTCTCACCTCTTCAACCTCCCTATCCGTCAGGATAGTGACACCATTCCTAAGCACTACCTCAACCATAGTGTCCAGCACATCCGAGGCCCTATGTGAATATGGGAACGCCCTGTCGCCTCTCTCTACTATCGTCTCGAGGCCATTGCTCTCGAGGAAATCGATCATGTTTTCGGGAGTAAAAGAAAAGAAGGCCGGTTTGACAAAGTTGGGATTTGTACGGATATGCCGTGAGAAATCATTCCAGCCTTTCAGGTTGGTGAAATTGCAACGTCCTTTCCCCGTGAAGAGAATCTTCCGCCCTGGCCTGGGCATCTTTTCCAAAACAGTTATCCTTGCCTTGCTTCCTGCCGGGAGGGCCTTGGCAGCGGAATAGGCTGCCATCAGACCGGCAGCTCCTCCTCCGATTATGACTATTTCTGATTTCATCTTTTCGTAATCTGTGGCAAATTTAGTCTTAACTTCCGAAAAAATCATTATATTTGCAATCCATTTCTTCGGGAAATGCAGTAGGCCACTTTAGCTCAGTCGGTAGAGCAGCGCATTCGTAACGCGCAGGTCAACAGTTCAAGTCTGTTAAGTGGCTCAAGGAAAGGAGATGACCGTCTTGGCCATCTCCTTTTTCCGTAATGCCGGATTCAATACACGCCCGAACCGAGCAACTCCCCTTCCGAGGTGTACCAGGCTGCGAACTGACCATGCGAAAGTCCCCTCTGAGGCATGTCGAAAAGGATGAAAAGCCCTTCCTTCCTCGAAAGGAGGAAGGCATCCTGCAGCGGCTGGCGGTAACGGAC
>CADBMD010000129.1 GCA_902795735.1 uncultured Bacteroidia bacterium | reverse complement strand
GGCTGCGCCGTCTTGATGCCCAGTTTCTTGGCGGGAAGCGAGGCGGCCGTGATGATGCTGCGCCGGTCGGTGGGATCCCCCGAGACGACGGAAGGGATCCGGCGGATGTCCTGGCCGCCGGACATGACCATCTTCACCGCCGTCCAACTGAGGAATGCGGAGTTGACATCGATGTGGAAGATGGTCCTGCCGGAGCTCATTGCCGGTCTTTCGTGTCGATGCAGATGGTTACGGGACCGTCGTTTACCAGCGCGACCTGCATGTCCGCCCCGAACGTACCTGTCTGGACGGGACGGCCGACGGCGTCAGACAAAACGGCGCAGAACGCCTCGTACAAGGGAATGGCGATTTCATGGCCGGCCGCCTTGATGTATGCCGGTCGGTTGCCTTTCTTCGTGGAAGCCATCAGGGTAAACTGGCTGACAACCAGCACTTCCCCGTCGACATCCACGACACTCCGGTTCATCACCCCGTTGTCGTCGTCAAAAATCCGCAGTCCCGCAATCTTCCCGCTCAGCCATGCGATGTCCGTCCGGTCATCGTCGTGACCGATGCCCAGCAGGACCAGCAGACCCGGTCCGATAGCGGACTTGACGCTGCCGCCGATGCTGACGGAGGCCTCCGTCACCCGTTGTATCACTGCTCTCATATCGTGTAGATAACCTTTTGTAAAGATAGCAAAACCCCCGGAAAAGACATAAAAAAAGCCCCGGTTTTCCGGGGCTTGTCTGGATGACTGGACTTGAACCAGCGACCTCCTGGTCCCTAACCAGGTGCGCTACCAACTGCGCTACATCCAGATATTCTTCTGTGTCTCGTAGGGACGATCGGGCTCGAACCGATGACCTCTTCAATGTGACTGAAGCGCTCTGAACCTACTGAGCTACGCCCCTATGCGTCCCAACGGGACTGCAAAGATAAATATTTTCTGGTTAATCCAATTACTTTTTTTGAGTTTTTTCCAAAAGGAGTCAATCATGGAGATTGCGTTTCCGCAGGTACTGAAGCAAGTATTCCGGCCTGTCAGTCTGGAACACCTTGAAACCTAAATCGATAAGTTTCCCGTAGCAAAGATCCGCATCCTGCTGGCTTTGGTACGCCCGGTCGTCATCGAGATAGCCACAGAGGGAACCCCAGATCGAATTGACCCAGATCTTTGTCCCGGCTTTGCTAAGCTGGCGGATCTTGGCCTCGGTCAGCTCATTGTCCTTACTGAAGCAGACCTCGAAGATTTCGGGCATGGGGCCGCCGTCAAGATAGGAGTCGATGGTCGGAGATGAGCCTTGAGCATCGATGTTGACGATGGGCATGAAAGTCATCCCAGCCTCTACGACGCTTTTTCCGAACTCGGTTGTCTGTGCCCTGGTGCCACCCTTCTTGAAAAGGATCTGGTCGGAACATCCGACCTTCTCGGCGACGGCGATGACCTGAGGGAACCACTGGCTCCCTTGGTCGACATTCACGAGAATCCTGTCCTTGCAGACAAGGAGGGCTTCTTCAAGAGTCGGCATGTGGAGGGAATCCGTGGTGACGCCATGCGCCCGCTTGAGCCTCAGGCGCTTCAGGGAATCCAAGGTGTAGGAAGAAACCGGTCCCTTGCCGTTCGTGGTCCTGTCCACTTTGGAATCATGGCAAAGTACAAGGACGCTGTCCGAGGTCATCTTGACATCGAGTTCCATGATGTCAGCTCCCATGCGGATGAGAGACTCGATCGCAGGGATGGAATTCTCCGGATAGTTGCGCCAGTCTCCCCTGTGCGCAGCAACCAGGACCTTCTTGGTTGAAGGATCCTTCAGGATGGCAAGGGATTTGGCTGCACTGCCTGCCGGCACCTCCGGGCCCCGGCACGAAAAGGCTACAAGGACAGCCGTGATGAGAGTGATGGATAGTAAGATTCTTTTCATGACAAGCTAATTTAAGGATAATTCGTATCTTTACAAAAGAAACAGTTAACGACATGGGAAAATTCAACTTTGACGAGATGACGCAAAGGCGCGGGACAGACTGCGTGAAATGGGATGCTGAGAGTCCTGCCGGACCTATAGATGAAGATGTCATCCCCCTCTGGGTGGCTGACATGGATTTCAAGGTGGCCCCACCTATCATAGATGCCTTACGGAAGAGGGTCGAACACGGTGTTTTCGGTTACACACACATCCCGGACAGCTACTATGACTCTGCAATAAGCTGGTGGGAAAGGCGCCGGGGATGGCACACCGAAAAAGACTGGTACATTCCTATCGACGGCATCGTCCCCGGAATGTCCATAGTGATGGAGGCTCTCACCCACTACGAAACGGACCCGGAAGGCAATGTGGTCGAGAAGCCGGACAACGGACGCGGACCAAACGGGGAACTTCCGAAGATAATCATCCAGTCCCCTGCCTACAACTGTTTCTTCTCATCAGTAAGGAACATTGGCTGCGAGCTGCTCAGGAACAACCTGATCTATGACACAGAAGGCGACCAGGCCACTTGGTACATCAACTTCGACGATCTCGAGAAAAAGGCGGCCGACCCTATGACGAAGGTCCTCCTGTTTTGCAATCCACACAACCCTTGCGGACGGGTATGGCCGAAGGAAGACCTGCAGAAAGTTGCCGACATCTGCCGGAGGAACGGAGTCATAATCGTAAGCGACGAGATCCACTGCGAGCTGGAGATGCCTGGCTATCATTTCACACCCATGGCCACGATCGACCAGGAAAACACGGTAACCATGAATTCCCCCAGCAAGTCCTTCAACATCGCCGGGCTGGAAATCTCCAACATAATCACCAGCAATCCTTCCTGGAAGAAACAGATCGAGAAGGTGATCAACATCTGGGAGCATTGCGACCTCAACCCGTTCGGAGTAATCGCCCTTCAGGCTGCCTACAACGAAGGAGAGCCTTGGCTCGATGCCCTCAAGGAATACCTCCACGCCAATTACAGGATGCTCCTGGACTTTTTCGAGGCCAGACTCCCCCAGTTCCCGGTCAGCAAGCTTGAAGGCACCTACCTGACATGGGTGGATGTAAGCGCCATTGGAAAGCCTTCCATGGAGATAGAAAAGAGCCTCATCGAGAATGAGAAAGTCTGGATCAACGGCGGGACCATGTATGGACGGGACGGTTTCGTCAGGATTAACCTTGCCTGCCCGCGTGAAAGGCTTGAAGAGGCCCTGAGGCGCATAGAGAAAGGATTCAAGAGACTTTTGCCTGAATAGAGACAGATGAAAAGGATAATGCTTCTGCTGGCCTTGCTTGCGCTGGCATCTCCGGCAACATATTCACAAGATGACAGCAACGGTCCTTTGGACCTTGGCCGCACGCTCAGGGTCAACTACATCTTCAGCGGGACTGACAAGGAGCAGGAGATCTCCCTTTCCGAGCTTTGCGTGACCGACGGTTGGGCAGGCCGGTGCGTCAACATGGACACTGTGCTCCTCCGTGGGAACGGACAGGTCGTCATGGATGTAAAGAGCCACGGAAGCGACGGTTTTGACAAGACCGTCTACATGACTTCTTTCTCTACCCTGTTCCAGGAATGGCAGGCCACTGAAGAAGCTACCCACACCCGGAAAGCCTTCGAGAATGTGTTCCTGCTCCCGATGCCTGCAACCGAAGCGCGGATAACCGTACGCCTATATGATTTCCACGGCAATGTGTCCTGCCAGATGAGCCATGTCGTCAAGCCGGAAGACATCCTGATCAGGCCCTCCGTCAAGGATCCCACTCCTCACGAATGGATCTGGAAAGGCGGTCCGGACCTTGACGTCGAACTACGCCCGGAAAACAGGATAGACATCGCCATCGTCGCCGAAGGTTACACCGAAGATGAGATGGACCGATTCATGGAGGACTCCCGCATCGCCATGGAAAGCCTCTGGGCCCATGAGCCTTTCGGCTCCATGAAAGACAGGTTCAACATAGTCTGTGTCAAGGCCCCTTCAAAGGACTCGAATGTCAGCGAGCCTAAGAAACGGCTCTGGAGGGACACGGCCGTTGGATCCCATTTCGACACGTTCTATTCCGACCGCTACCTCACGACCTTGAACCTTTTCAAGCTGCATGACATTCTCTCCGGCATCCCCTACGAACACATCATCATATTGGCCAACACCGACACCTACGGTGGCGGCGGGATATTCAATTCCTACACCCTGACTACAGCCCACCATCCCCTGTTCAAGCCGGTTGTCGTACACGAATTCGGACACAGTTTCGCCGGCCTTGCTGATGAATATTACTACGATGACCAGTATTCCGAGCAGTACTACCCCGACACCGAGCCATGGGAGCCTAACATCACCACGATGAAGGACTTCCATTCGAAATGGGAAGACATGGTCGGCAAGGATGCAGGAATCTACGAAGGAGGCGGCTACCAGTCGAAGGGAGTCTGGCGCGGCAGCAAGGACTGCCGGATGAAAACAAACAATCATCCGGCCTTCTGCCCCGTTTGCCAGCGGGCGATAGGCCGGATGATAAGGTTCTACACTGAAGAGGCCGACTAGAAGAGCTTTGAGCTGACGACCGTGCTGACGAAGTTCATGCTGACTGTCGGTTCGAAACGTGCTACGACTTCTCCCTTGGAATCAACGAGGAACTTGGTGAAGTTCCATTTGACATCGGGTTTCGAGGCATAGTCCGGATCGTTCTTCTTCATCATCTCATCCATGAACTTGGCCTGGGTTCCGTTACCGAAGCCCTTGAAGCCCTGCTTGGACTTGAGATAGGCAAAGAGAGGGCTCTCATTCTCCCCGTTCACATCGACCTTGTCGAACTGCGGGAATGTAGTGTTGTACTTTGATGTACAGAAATCATGGATCTCGGCGATCTCGCCTGGGGCTTGTCCTCCGAACTGGTTGCAGGGGAAATCGAGGATGACCAGTCCCTTGTCCTTATACTTCTCATACAAAGCCTGAAGTTCCTCATACTGAGGAGTGAAGCCACACTTCGTGGCAGTGTTTACGATCAAGAGGACTTTCCCTTTGTACTCAGACAAGGAGACGTCGTTCCCTCCCATATCCTTCACTTTGAAATCATAGATGCTCTGTGCACCGGCAACGTTGCAGAATGACATGATTGCGGTCATAAGTGCGATGATTGATAATTTCGTTTTCATATACAATAAATTACGGTTCAACAAATATTCAAAAATCATACCCGGTCAGATGGTGAACACGGCAGAGGGTGAAGTCCGAGGCAGAGTCTGCAAGTTCGTTATCTCCTTGGCTGTGGTCCCATCTTCACACACGATCGAACGCAATGCCTCGGCGGAAGCGTTGAATGCAAGTGCGGGGGTGTTGTTGTTTTCGCTCAGATGGCACAGGAATATGTGCCTGAGCCCGGGATGCCAGAACCGCCTTATCGCCTCGGCGCATTCGTCGTTGCTCAGGTGGCCGTTCCCTTTGCAGATCCTCATCTTCAGTTCATGCGGATACGGCCCGCCGATGAGCATCCCGGTGTCGTAGTTGGACTCGATCACCACCGCATCAGCCATGGATGCATATTCCAAGGCCTCTTCTGTCACACGCCCGGCATCTGTCATCAGGAAGAAGCTCCGGTCTCCCCATTCAATGAAATACCCGACGGTCTGGGTTGCATCGTGTGGCACGACAAAGAACCTTATCCTGGGAGAATCACAATCATCCGGGAATATGACATTTTCTCCCTCCGAGAGCACCCTCCGGCATGGCATGATCCAATCCCTGGTGAAAGTGTGGAAGGAAAGGGCTTCATGCAATGTCCGGGTAGCGAATACCGGCTTGCCATAGTGCTTGCACCATGCCCCAAGGTGCCGGATATGGTCCATGTGGTCATGGGTGACGATCACTGCCTGGAATGAATCAAGGCTGAAGCCTTTGGACAGGAGTTCCTTCTTCAGGCGCCTCATGCTCACTCCTGCATCTATCATTATTCCGGATTTGCCATCCGTAAGGAAATAGCAGTTCCCACTGCTGCCGCTGGAAAGACTGAGGAATTTCAGCATCAGTTATTTTCCTCCTCGCAATACTTTGAAATGACGCTGTAGGCGTCGTCGACCCCAAGTTCGCCGGCCCTGGACAGGTCTATGCAGCCCTTTTCCTTGTCTTTCAAATAGATAAGGACAAGGCCACGGTTATAATAGGCATCTCCCATGTAAGGGAACAAGCTAATGGCTTTGGTATAGCTGTCCACTGACTCTACGAACTTGGAAGAGAGACAGTACAGATTGCCAAGATTGAAATGGACATAAGGCACCCCGGGAAGAAGCTTGTCGGCGGACAGCATGTCGTCGATAGCTTCGGAATAGTCGTAGGTACGGCTTACCTGGTCCCGGACGCGGGCCCTGGTCGTTCCCTGGTCATCCATGGTCAGGGTCTGGACATTGTTCTCGATGGATGAGATGAAGTCTATCATCTCCGCCCGCAGCACTCCCCTGTTGATGTAGTAGAAAGCCTTGTAGTACTCTGAGTATTTCCCTTCGGCTGCAGCTTCCACGGCTGAGTCGAACTGAGACAATGCCGCCGCGAACTGCTTCGACTGAACGCTGTAAAGCCCGCGGATGAACTGCCTGTCAGCCTCGGAAAGCGATTTCGGATCGCCGGCAGAAAGATATGAGTCACCGTAGATGGAAGCATCGATTCCACCTTCAAAGAGAGGACGCGGCAAGGAGTCGGAGTTCGTGATGGCCATGCTCACGGGAGAATCCGAAATGAACTTGTCGATGAGAAGGTTCTCATAGCGATGCCTGAGGGCTATGTTCTGGTTATCCTTCCGGTCGGAAAGTGCGAACTTGTACAAGGGCTTCAGCCTGATGTTGATGTCCCTGTTCTGCAACAGCTCGTTGTCGAATCCCTTCTTTGCGAAGTCCGCATCCAAGGCAATCAGGGAGCTGTATTTCTTGGTCGTGTCAGCAAACGAGCCTTCATCGGTGGCATTCTTTGCCCTGTAGTCCCGGACTTTCTTCTGGGCGATGTCGTAGTCTTGCTTGGAGGACTTAGTACGTCCGAGCATTATCTTGACATAGGACCGGTTGAGATAGGCCTTCGCGAAATCCGGATAGAGTTCTATGGCCTTGTCATAATCGTCCAGAGCATCGAGCCAACGGCCCATCTGGACGAAGTACCAGGCGCGGTTGTAATACGCAAGGACATTGTCCGGATTGATGTTGATGACATGGTCCATGTCAGCAAGGGCATCCTCGTAGTTTCCGACCTGCGCGCTGATCAAGCTCCTGTTGTACAAGGTAAGGGCATTGCCTGGTTCATCTTCCAGGACCCTGTTGAGGTCTGCCATTGCCTTGTTGTAGTCATTCTTTTCATAGTACATCAAGGCCCTGTTGAAATAGGCGAAAGTGTTAGACGGGTCAAGCGATATGGCCTTGTCCATGTCAGAGATGGCCGCGTCGTAGTTCTTCTGCAGGGCATAGACTCTTCCCCGCCTGATAAATCCTTCCGGATCGAAACGGTCCAGCTTGATCGCCTTGTTGTAGTCATTGATGGCCTTGGTCGTGTCGCTCAAGAAAAGATAGGTGGCGCCTCTGTTCAGATAGGCGGAGGGATCCTTAGGCTCTTTCTTGATGTAGTAGTCGAAATCACTCACGGCCTTGTCGAACTGCTGGGCGAGGAAATATGTAACGCCGCGGCTGTAGTAGAGACCGACCAGGCCTGGCCTGAGGGTCATAGCCCGGTCCAGGTTCTCCAGGGCTTCATCGTACTTTCCCGCCCTGCTCAGGGTGATCGCCCTGAAGTGATAGCCGTTGGTGAAGACAGGATTCACCCTCACCGAGGCTTCGAAATCGCCTTGTGCACCTCGTATGTCCCCCAGGTTGTACTTTGCTATGCCCCTGTAGAAATAGACCCAGCAGTCGGTGGTGTCCAAACGGGCAAGCACGTTGAAATGCCCGATCGCTTCCGAATACTTGCCGTCCGCAAGGGCCTGGCGCCCCCTGAACATGAACACATCCTTGTCATACTGAGCCAGGCATGTCGATGCCAGGGACAGGAATGAAATAAGGATGACGGCAAGCCTTTTCATGCGGATTTATTTTATAATAAGGGGTAAAATTCCTATTTTTGTCAATTGCAAAGATAAACATTTATCGTGCCTTGAAGACGAATTTACGCTTTTTTTTGACATACTCCTTCCTCCTGATTGCCTTGGGAGGAACCATATCGGCCCAGAATCAAGCCCGGAAAATGATTCCATCAGGCCGCAATGCTGAAAGGATCGTTTCTGCAGAGGCCCTCGAGAGACAGGTCGAATTCCTTACCGACACACTGATAAGAGGACGTGAGACCGGCACCCCCGGAGCCAATGAGGCTGCCTTCTGGATTGCAAGGCAGCTGAAGCTTGCCGGACTGATGCCCATGGGCAGCACCTGGGGACATAGTTTCCCATTCGGCAAGGCCTCCGGGCACAACATCCTGGGTTTCCTGCCGGGCAAGAGGCAGGGAGCCAAGGAGATGTACGTGATAGTGTCAGCCCACTACGACTCTCATGGCATCATCGAAGGTACTCTCTATCCAGGCGCAGACAGCAACGCTTCCGGTGTAGTGGCCATGGTCAACCTGGCCAGGATGTTCTCGAAGATGAAGGAACTCGGCAGGTCCTATGGGAAGAACATCATCTTCGCTGGCCTGGATGCCAGGGAAAAGAATTCCCTCGGTGCAGAAGCACTTTGGAGTGAGATCGAGGAAGGAAGGCTGAAAGACCCGCTGAGCGGAGAGACAATCACTCCCTCGAAAGTGTATTCCACGGTCGTGCTGGACATTCTAGGAAGCACCCTCTCGCCATTGCAGAGAGGCCGGAAGGATTATCTGATCATGCTCAGCAACGGACAGTTCACCTATGACCTGAAAAGGGCCAACGAGAATCCCGGCCTGGGCCTTGACCTGGGGTTCGACTACTACGGCAGTCCCAACTTCACCGAAATGTTCCACTCTAAGGTCGGCGACCAGAAGGTCTTCACCAAGGAAGGGACCATGTGCGTTGTGTTCACTTCCGGCATAACCATGAAGACCAACAAGGTTGAAGACGACTACCTCAGCCTGAACTACGAAATATTCAAGAGAAGGATATTCCTCATTTTCCATTGGCTCACCAAAATCCTCTGACGATGAAAGGATTCATGCGCATGATGAGGCGCTACATAGCGCCATTCAGGAAATATCTCTGGGGATCGGTGATCCTGAACATCCTCTCGGCGGTGTTCAACATCTTCTCGTTCGCCATGATCGTTCCGATGCTGAGGATCTTGTTCAGGATGACTGACAAGACCTATGTGTTCACACCCTGGAACGAGGTCTGGCACATGCCTTTGAAAGACATGGGGGGAAGTTTCATGCAGAACATCTACTACTCCCTTGAAGCCAACATCGCCGTCCATGGGGAGGTCCGTGTCCTCCTTGCCCTGTGCATATTCCTGGTAGTGATGACAGCCTTGAAGACCGCCTGCTATTTCGGCTCCTCTGCAGTCATGATCCCTATCCGCACAGGAATCGTCAAGAGCCTGAGGATGGAGATCTACAACAAGATACTCTCCCTTCCCCTGGGATTCTTCTCCGAGGAAAGGAAGGGTGACATAATAGCCAGGATGAGCGGAGATGTCCAGGAGGTGGAGAATTCGGTAGCCGGATCCCTTGAGATGCTGATCAAGAATCCTATCCTCATATTCATCTACTTCGTAGCCCTTGTCTTCATCAGCTGGCAGATGACCGCTTTCACCATCGTCTTCGCCCCCATCATGATCTGGGTCATGGGGGTGATAGGCAGGAACCTAAAGCGCCAGTCCCTGGATGTGCAGACCCTCTGGAGCGAAGTCATGTCCCAGGTTGAAGAAACCCTCGGAGGACTCCGGATCGTCAAGGCCTTCATAGCCGAGAAAAAGATGTCCGGACGTTTCGAGAACGTGACTGAAGCCATGAGGAAGAAGACCAGCAGGGTGACGATGCGGCAGGCGCTCGCCCACCCTGTCAGCGAATTCCTCGGCACGGTGCTCATCACCATAGCCCTCTTCTTCGGCGGCACCCTCATCCTGAAAGGGAATTCCGTGATAGACGCTCCCATATTCCTGTACTACATGGTGATCCTTTACAGCATCATCAATCCGATAAAGGACTTCGCTAAGGCCGGATACTCCATCCCGAAGGGAATGGCTTCCATGGAAAGGATAAACAGGATCCTCGATGCCAAGAACCCTATCGAGGAGAGTCCGTCGCCCAAAGAAATAGCGGGTTTTTCCGACAGGCTGTCCTTCGACCATGTCAGCTTCCGCTACCCTGACGGGACCAAGATGATCCTGGATGACATCAGCCTCGACATCGAGAAAGGCAAGACCATTGCCATCGTAGGTGCTTCCGGAGCCGGAAAGACCACTCTCGTGGACCTGATCCCACGGTTCTATGACCCAGAAAGCGGAGTCATCTCCATCGACGGGATTCCGATCAAGGACGTCAGGATCGCCGGACTCAGGAACCTAATCGGCAACGTGAACCAGGAGTCCATCCTTTTCAACGACACCATATTCAACAACATAGCTTTCGGAGTTGAAAATGCCACAATGGAGCAGGTGGTCGAGGCTGCGAAGATCGCCAACGCCCATGACTTCATCATGGAAAAGGAAGGCGGCTACCAGTTCAACATCGGCGACAGGGGCGTCAAGCTCTCAGGAGGCCAGCGCCAGAGGATCAGCATCGCAAGGGCGATACTCAAGAATCCTCCAATCCTCATCCTGGACGAGGCAACCGCCTCCCTCGACACTGAATCCGAGAAGATCGTCCAGGAGGCCCTCGACAGGCTGATGTCAACCAGGACGACGGTAGCCATAGCCCACCGGCTCTCCACCATTCGCGGAGCCGACGAAATCGTCGTCCTGCACGAAGGAAAGATAGTGGAGCGCGGCCGCCACGAAGAGCTGCTTGCCCTCGGCGGACACTACAGCAAGCTCCATGACATGCAAGCTTTATGATCTTCTGACAATGAATACGACAAAGACTATCAAGGTGCCCTTCATCGAAGGACTCGGATCGATGCCATTCGACAAGCTGGACCTCGCAATGGAAGAAAAGGCGGCCAAGTTTTCCGTCAACGAACTCAACTGGCCGGATGACGCGCCTTATGCTCCTGCCTGCAACGGAGCCGTAGCATATTCAAAGAGCCATCTGGCAGTCATCTACCATGTCAGGGGTCTTGACCTGAGGGCTACGGCATTGGAGGACAATGGGCGGAGCTGGGAGGACAGCTGCTGCGAGTTCTTCATTTCGGACCCTTGCGATGGGACCTACTATAATTTTGAGCTCACATGCATAGGCTCCCTCCTTGCTTCCAAGAGGAAGAGCCGGGAGGAGAGCACCCCGCTGACACTTGAGGATCTTGGAAAGGTGGTCCGCTTCAGCAGCCTTGAGCACAAGGCATGGGATGAAAGCAACCGCATCTTCAGCTGGAGCGTCGCCATGCTCATCCCGTTCAGCCTCATAGGGATCGAGGAAGGCAAGCTTCCGCCCTCGCTCAAAGGCAACTTCTACAAATGCGGTGACCTGACCGCACATCCTCACTTCCTGAGCTGGAATCCGGTTGGCACTCCGTCACCCGACTTCCACAGGCCCGAGTTTTTTGGAGAACTGATCTTCGACAGGGCATGAGAAAACATAACCTTGTAAGCCTGATCCTGTTCATCCTGTACCTGGCGGCCCTCGCCTGGTGCTGTTTCGGAAACTTCGACGACCTCCCAAAGGTTCAGAAGTCGTTTTTCGGGATTGCGACTGACAAGGTGGTCCATTTCATCATGTTCTTCCCCTTCCCCATCCTCTGCTTCCAGTCTTTCTCGTTCGCAGTCAGGAAGCAGCGGACCGCCTTTCTGGCAACCATCTTGGTTTTCTTCCTCGGATGCCTGGTCGCAGCCGGAACTGAAATCGGACAGTCCTACACCAGCTACAGGAGCGGGGATCCAATGGATTTCGGCGCCGATGTCCTGTCCATGGCCATCTCCTCTGTACTCTGCCTCATATGTTACCTAATCTATCGCAAAAAGTCTTAGTCAGAATGTCCGGAAAGGTTCCAACGATAATCCTGGCCATCCTCCTGGCAGCAAGCCCCCGGATGGCTGCCCAGCAGGTGAAGGATTTCAAGCCAGCACTTGATTCCATGCAGGTCCTCCTCAAGGAAAGGACATCCGTAAGCGGTACTGTCAAGGCTTCGAAGATCATCGCCCGGGGAGAAGTCCTGGATTTCCATTTCACCCAGGCCTTCGGGGACTACCCTTGGAGGGCAGGCGACGTCAGATGGTTCAAGAGCACACTCAAGAATCTGTTCCCTAAAGAGTGGAAATCCAAGTCGGTCGGCCAGATGTACGTAGGAAAGAACAAGGTCGAATCCTACATCATGCCCATCAGCGGATCAAGCGGGAAACCATCTTCGACGTTGTTCAGGACCAAAGACAGGAGAGGCCAGACTCCTTTCATCCGGGAAGTCGAAGGACAGGAATTCCCGCTCGGACTTTCCGGAAGGACCATAGCACTCTGGCAAAGCCATGGTCGCTACTATGAAGAGAAGAAGGAGAGATGGGAATGGCAGAGGGCACCCCTTTTCCAGACTGTCGAGGACATGTACACCCAAAGCTATGTCCTGCCTTTCCTTATCCCGATGCTTGAGAATGCCGGAGCCTACGTGATGACTCCGCGCGAACGGGACACACAGACAAACGAAATCGTGTCCGACAACGACATGGCTTTCAAGAAAGGAAGGGGCGAGGGTGTAAGGACCCAAGGTTACTATTCCGAGACCGGGAACTGGAAAGATGCAGGAACAGGCTTCGCCGATTTCAAGGCTTCCTACACCAAGGGGGAAAATCCGTTCAGGCAGGGATCAGCCAGGATGGCATCATGCACCGGCCACGAAGGCAAGGACAAAGCCGAGGCCATTTGGACCCCTGACGTAAAGGTAAGGGGGGAATATTCAGTCTATATTTCCTACAAATCTCTTCCCAACAGCACGGAATGCGCCCGCTACACGGTCAAGCACATGGGCGGGACGAATGAATATTACGTCAACCAGAAGATTGGAGGCGGTACATGGATCTACCTCGGAACCTACGAATTCGACAAGGGCACCGACGGTTGCGTGATCCTGGACAACGTCCAGAGAGAAGGAAGTGCTGCCGGCAAGGTTGTCACTGCGGATGCGGTAAGGTTCGGCGGAGGCATGGGCAAGATAGCCCGAGGGCTTAAGGACAAGGATGTGGAGACCTACACCACCTCCGGCCTCCCCTCTTTCGCTGAAGGTGCATTCTACTGGATGCAGTGGGCTGGGGCCGACACTACCCTTCTGAATCTCCACGAAGACGACTACACCTCCGACTACGCCGACCGCGGGGCCTGGGTCGGATGGATGTCAGGTGGTTCCAGGACCAACCCTGGCCAGGAAGGACTGGGAATCCCTGTCGACCTGTCATTTGCCTTCCACTCTGACGCTGGTGTCACACCTGACGATTCGATAGTTGGCACCCTGGCCATCTATACCCTCCTGTGCGAGGGCGACGACAAGCTTCCGACCGGAGAAAGCCGCTGGCAGCACAGGATGTATGCCGACTTTGTCCAAAGCCAGATTGTCAGCGACCTAAGAACTACCTTCAATCCTGAGTGGAGCCGGAGAGGGCTCTGGGACAGGTCTTACAGCGAATCCAGGACTACGACTGTCCCCGCGATGATCCTCGAACTGCTTTCGCACCAGAACTTCGCTGACATGAAATTCGGCCTGGATCCTTCTTTCCGTTTCATGGTCAGCCGGTCAGTCTACAAAGGAATGCTCAAGTACCTGAGCAGCAGGTATGGATGCGACTATGTGGTCCAGCCCCTCCCGGTCAACTCTTTCGCGACATCATTCCGGACTCCTCCTGTTGCCGGCACAGCCGCACAGGTCAGGCTCACATGGAACCAGACTGCCGACACCCTGGAAACCACGGCGATCCCTACCGGTTACATCCTTCAGACCAGGATAGACGACGGAGCCTTCGACAACGGTACCGTCATCGATGTCAGGAATTCCGGCGGAAGGTACACCTACGACCTTACGATAAAGCCTGGCAAGATCTACAGTTTCAGGATAATAGCCTTCAATGAGGGAGGCCGCAGCTTCCCTTCGGAGGTCCTCAGCATCGGAGTTCCCCTGAGAGGCAAGGGAAAAAGCGTAGCGGTCGTCAACAACTTCACCAGGGTTTCTCCCCCGGCATGGTTTGACACTCCTGAATATGCAGGATTCTCCAATGACCTTGATTCAGGCGTTCCTTACCACAGGGAGATCAACTATATCGGAAGACAGTACCAGTTCCGGCGGGAGCTGCCATGGGTGGATGATGACAATCCGGGATTCGGCGGTTCCTACACCGACATGGCCGGAAAGATAATCCCGGGCAACACTTTTGATTTCACTGCCATCCACGGCAAGGCCATCCTTTCGAACGGACATCCTTTCCATTCGGTCAGCGCAGATGCCTTCGCGGCAGGGATCTGTTCCGCCAGGAACGACTACGCTGCCGACATCATCTGCGGGAAACAGGTCACCACCATGACAGGGACAGGACTTCTGCAAAGCAGGTTCCAGGTCTTCCCGGAAAGCATGCAGGAAGCGATCAAGGCTTTTTCATCAGAGGGCGGCAACCTGATCGTCTCTGGAGCCAACATAGGCACCGATGTGTGGGACCAGGTGTACCCCGTGAAGGTCGATTCCCTCTACAGGGTAAACACTCGGGATTTCGTCGAGAAGACCCTCGGCTACAAGTGGCTGACCAACTATGCCACCAACGGTTCCTCCGTGCAAGCTCTTGCGAACGGCTCGCTGAACCTGTTCGGAAAGCTTGACAAGACTGAATTCTGGAAGGAGATGAACGGCAGGATCTACAATGTTGAGACTCCCGACGGAATCGTTCCTGCATCCGACGATGCAAGGACATTCATGAGGTACTCGGACACAGAGATTTCCGCTGCTACCTGCTTTGAAACAGACCATTACAAAACCGTTTGCCTCGGTTTCCCCATCGAGGTCATAAAAGAACAAAGCGACATCGGCGTCCTGATGCGCGAGATACTATCTTATTTTGACCCGAAATGACGACACGAGAATCTGACATAATCGAGCTTATCCACAAGGAGGTCAAGCCCGCACTCGGCTGCACTGAGCCGATAGCCGTTGCCCTGGCATCTGCCAAGGCCGCTGAAGAACTGCCTGGATCCGGTAACGATGGACTAACTGCCATTGAGGTGGAAGTGTCCGGAAACATCCTCAAGAACGGAATGGGGGTGGGTATTCCCGGCACCTCGATGATAGGTCTCCCGATTGCCGCCGCCCTTGGCGCAATCGGAGGGAAAAGCAGCTATGGGCTGGAGGTCCTCAAAGACATCGGCGACGAAGATGTCCTCCGTGCCAAGGAAATGGTCGGAAACGGATTGGTTCAAGTAAAGCTGGCCGGGACATCCAAGCTGCTCTACGTCAAGGTGACAATCCGGAAGGACGGTCATTCTGCGTGGGCCATCATAGAGGATGACCATGACCGGTTTGTAGAATGTGGCCATGACGGCCAGTCCACATGCCTCACACAAAGCGCAGAAGGGAACGTAAAGGAGGAAAAGAGTTCCCTGGATTATAAGCTGTCAGTCAAGGAGATATATTCATTTACCGAAACTGTCGGTTTCGACGACATCAGATTCATCCTGGCCGACCGCGACCTGAATCTTGCCCTGGCATGGGAAGGACTTGAAGGCGGTTACGGACTGGAGGTAGGCAAGACGATCCGCGAGAACCAGCGGGAAGTGTTCGGGGATGATTTCATGAGTTTCGCCATGGGCATGACTGCAGCCGCTTCCGATGCCAGGATGGCCGGCTGCAAGCTGCCGGCCATGAGCAATTCCGGAAGCGGCAACCAAGGGATAACCGTGAGCATGCCCGTCATTGCTTACGCCATGAAGTACAATGTCGATGATGAAAGGCTCGCACGGGCCTTGATAATGAGCAATCTTATCGCCATCCACATAAAATCCTATCTCGGGAAACTCTCGGCTCTCTGCGGCTGTGTCGTAGCCTCAACGGGGTCCGCCTGCGGGATTGTCTATCTCCAGAGAGGGAAATACGAACATGTCTGTGCCGCTATAAAGAACATGATCGGAAACATCACCGGAATGGTCTGCGACGGGGCCAAGGTCGGCTGCGCCATGAAAGTAGCCTCAGGAGTGTCAAGCGCCATCCAGTCTGCCGTCCTTGCCTTGAACGGGAAATGTGTCTGCGAGACCGAAGGGATAATCGAAAAAGACATAGAAAAAACGATCCGGAATCTCGGGGAGATCGGATCGTTGGGAATGAAATCCACGGATCAGCTGATCCAGAGGATAATGGTCTGCAAATAAACCTATTTCTTATCGATAAGCAAGGTCTTGATCTTTGCGAATATATCGATGTTTTCCATCACCTGGCCGAATTTCCAGGCAGATGCTCCGTAAGCGAAGATCGGAACAGGGCTGGCTGAATGGCCGGTCGTAGAGAAGTGGACGTCAACTCCGCTGTCTCCCTTGGAGAAATCCTTGCTGCCGGGAAGGAGGTCGACTCCGCCGGTCTCATGGTCGGCAGTGACGATGACCAGGGTCCCCTTGTGTGAGTCAGCATAGTCGAAGGCGGCATTGACCATCTTGTCAAATTCTTCCATCTCCCAGGTAAGCTGTTCTGCATTGTTCGCATGGGATGCATGGTCGATGTGGGATCCTTCGATCATCGCAAAAAATCCCTTCTTGTTGTTATCCAACACATCCAATGTGTGCAATGTTGCGTCAGTCAGGAAGTCAGTGTCCCTTTCGATGGCCATGGGATAGCTCTCCTCAGAGAACAGACCCAGGATAGGGGTCTTGTCGGTCATGTAGAACTCTTCCGGAGTCGAGACATAGGTGAAGCCCTCGGCAACTGCACGGTCGATCATGTTCTCAGGAACATATTTCTTCTCGGTGAAGTACTTGCGTCCGCCTCCGACAAGGATGTCGGGTCTCATCTCGAGCAGATCTTCTTCGATGCCTTTCCTGTCGCCACGGTTTTCGACATGGGAGAAAAAGGCCGCAGGAGTGGCATCCAGGACATACGATGTCACAACTATGCCTGTGGAGAGTCCCTTTTCCTTCGCCAATTCGGCTATTGTCGGGACCTTGGTTCCGTCAGGAAGCATGCCGAGCATGCTGTTGTTCGTCTTGTGGCCGGTTGCCATTGCGGAACCAGAAGCAGCTGAATCAGTAACCCTGCTGTTAGCTGAATATGTCTTGCTGACTCCAACGAACTGAGCCCTGTCAAAGCAGGTCGGAGCATAGTTGCAATCGATCATCCATGAAAAAGACGCACCGAATCCCATTCCATCGCCTATGATGAGGATGACATTCTTGACCTTTTCATTCTTTGGAGCTTTGTCTCCGGCGTAAGATGGCACAAGGGCGAACACG
>CADBMD010000128.1 GCA_902795735.1 uncultured Bacteroidia bacterium | reverse complement strand
ATCTGCCGGGACATCTGCCGCTTGCCCTCGTAGGAGAACGCCCGGTGCATCAGGACAGTCCAGATGGTGACACAGGCGAGGACGAGGCTTCGCATCGGAATGGCCAACTTCCACGATTCTCTCGTCCTATCGGCCATGGGCTGTGGCGCCTTCGCCAATCCGCCGGCACATATCGCGAAGCTATTCCACCAGGTCATCGAGGAGGAGGAATTCAAGAACGCATTCAAGCTGATAGACTTTGCCATATTGGACGGCTACCGAACAGGACTACGACATAATCCGGAAGGCAACCTGAAGCCCTTCCAAAGAGAATTTGGAACAATATGATTTGTCAATGATTTAGCCATCATATCAACATGTACCCGGAACGGTATAGAGAGGTCTGGTGAGCCATGAAGGGAAAAACGATCTTGTGGTTGAGTACAATGGCCTCAACGATCCGACGGCTGAAGAATGGCGCGCCATCATTGACGGGTTTACAAAACAAATTGTCGAGAATACCCGCCATAGCACAGATTCCACTCTTATAGCAGATTTCTCAACTACCGGTGCTGTTGAAGCCCAGCGACAAGCAGAGTAACGGGGAAAGCGGCCAATTCTAGGCCGCAAAGTGTAAGGAGTATCTTTCTCGCTCTCATGATCAGAAGTATATGTCAATGTAATCTGCAACCTTGTCTGGTGAGGGATTGGACATCTCTCTCATACGCCAGTATTTGCGGGCACCGGCGATGGTAAAGTTGCATGTCCCTTTCCTTATGACTGCTTTTCCCCCGTTTATATGCGAAACCTTCGTGATTATGGTTCCTGTAATCCTGATATGCAATGGTGTTATGACAGTCACATATCCATCTATTTTCAGGTAATCCGGCCAATGCAACAGCTAAAACTATCTTCTTCATTGGTTTAGCTGCTTTCCGGTCCGAAGAATATGCTATCCAGTTCTGCCCAGGTCACATCGTTGGCGACGATTCTATACCCGCCAAAGCTCAACTCGACAGTAATGCTCCTCTCTTTTTCAGTAATCCGCACATCTACCCCTTCATGCTTGAAATGCGACGATTTATTGCTCTTGTTTCTGACTTCCGCGTATTCTTTTGTACACAGGTCGCAGATGTTGGTCGGGATGAGCCAATAGAGGTCTCTTGCCCGATCGATTGACAATGCGCAATTGAGAGCAGGTACCTTTGAAGATTCAAAGGATACCTTTCCCTCTGTTCGGTAATTCTCAGATGCTCCGGATGAAGCGGTAAGTACGGCGGCTAGAATTGCCGCGAAAACGAAAAGTAAAGTCTTTTTCATGCTCGTGTTTTTTAATGCTTTATACAATTGCCCTTTCTTGGGCCTCACCTAATAATGCGTGAGGGAAGGAAAGGTAAACACGAAGAAGGGACTTATTTCAGGATGGGCAAGTCCTTCCATTAATCTACGATTTTGCAAGTCTTTCCATAAGTGAGCGAGGTCTTCCCCGTTTCAGAGCATCTTCAGGAATGTCTCAATGGGCATGATCTCTATTCCGTTCAAGGTCCTCGGTGCCCTATCACTTGAAACGATGATCGGCCTCGTATCCGGGAAGTCTTCCATGAAGGCTTTCAGGCCTTTCGTATGCTTAGACTACACTTCGTCTGTGCACGACTTCGATGACTAGCTTTTCCATCCGGGTACTTCCCGGTCTAATACAGGGATGCTTTGCTATAGGTGATTTTCCAGACTCCGTCAATTTTCCTGAGCTGCGAGTCCATCTGGAGCCTCCATGTATGTCTGCCTCCGCCATAGACGGCCGCATTCACCCGGCTGCGGCCAATCATACGGGCCGAGTCTCCATTGACGGTAATCTCCAAAGAATCCGTATCTACGCTGTAGTAATTCAGTGTCCCGGAAGCAATCTCGGAAAGATACTCCTTTTTCGGCTGCCGGTGACCAGTCATGTGGACCAGCACGCTGTCTTCAGAAAGGATGTCTCCAAGGACAGTGGTGTCTTTGGAAATCATCGCCTTGTACATGGCATCGTAAAGGGCCTGGATTTGTTCTTTGTCCGTCATTCAGTTGTGTCCTTTTACAAATTCTTCAATCTGCTTCCCGGCGGTTTTGACCTTTGATCCTTGGATGGAGAGGCCCTTCTTGACAGTTGCCTGCGGGATGGCTGCCTTGAGATCACGAATGCTGCTTCCAAAGCCACTGCCTTCATGGGTGGTGAACGGAATCACGATTTTGCCTGTCCAGTCGTGGGCCTCCAGGAAGGTGGCTACGCACATAGGATACGTGCCCCACCAGCAGGGCCAGCCCAGATAAATGGTGTCATACTTGGATATGTCGATATCGGCCTTCAGCGCCGGACGGGCCTTAGCATTCAGCTCTTCCTTGGCTTGCTGCGTGCAATCATAGTAATCTGCCGAGTACTGCTTGACGGTTTCAAGCTGGAAGATGTCGGAACCGGTGAGTTTATGAATCTGCTGGGCGACAATGGCGGTGTTGCCCACTTTCAGGTTGACAATGCCGCCAGAGGTATAATTCTGTCCGGTGCGTGAATAATAGACGACCAATGTCTGGGCCGATACAGACAGTGCCGCAAGGGCAAGAATTGCCGAAAGGATGATGCGTTTCATGGTGCTAGTTGGCTTGTTCAAGGATCAGTTTGACTTCGCGGTCGCAGTGGGATGCAGTGGCTACGTGGATGGCTAAGCCTGCAGTAAGATTGGCATCCGGGACGGTCAACATAATCTGACGGATGCTGCCGTCTACATAGTTCTGGCCGTGGCGGGAATAGAATGCGATAAGAATCTTTGTCATATAAGTAATCAATTAACTGGTACAAAGGTCAGTGTTTTTCCCGAACATCCCGTTATCGATTTTCCTTGGGAAATTATCGAAATTCCATAAAGGGGTAAGATAGGAAGAGAGCAACGTCCCATTCCTTCTTTTTTCAACGAAAAAATGATAAGACAAACAGAAAAATCGGTTGCTCAAAGTCGATGGGGAATTCCTACCTTTGCATTGCGAAACACCATCCAGCCATAACACGTCTCATTGGATGCCTGGCTGGGTTCCCGCGTGAGCGTGATGCCTGATGTGACCATCGGCGAAGGGGCCGTAGTGGTCGGCGTTCCTGCGAAGATAATAAAGACACTATAGCTATGACAAAAGAAGTATCCGTTCTGGTCGGTGCCGGCTCCATCGGCATGGCCATCGCAAGAAGAGTGGGCGCTGGACGAATCACCGTCCTTGCCGACTACAGCATCGAAAATGCCAACAAGGCAGCTAAGACGCTGGAGGACGCGGGCTTTGAGACCCGCACCATCAAGACAGACCTTGGATGCAAAGAGGACATTCTTGATCTCGTGAAGTTCTCTACGTCCCTCGGTCCGGTGAAGTATCTCATTAATGCGGCCGGTGTCTCCCCTTCCCAGGCTCCCGTAGAGAAGATCCTGCAGGTGGACCTTTACGGCACCTCTGTTCTGCTGGAGGAGTTCGGTAAAGTGATAGCCGAGGGCGGATCAGGTGTTATCATCTCTTCCCAGTCCGGCCATCGTCTCCCGGCCCTGAGTCTGGAGGAGAACGAGGCTCTCGCCACCGCCCCGGTTGAGCAACTGCTTCACCTTCCTTTCATTGAGGCCATTACAGACACGCTGAAGGCCTATCAGTACTCCAAGCGTTGCAATGTGCTCCGCGTGGCGGGGGAAGCCTGCAAATGGGGTAAGCGGGGCGCCACGATCAACAGCATCAGCCCTGGCATCATCATCACCCCGCTCGCCAATGACGAACTCCACGGGCCGAGGGCGGAAGGCTACCTGAATATGATCAAGGGCATGCCTGCGGGGAGGGCCGGCACCCCTGACGAGATCGGCGACCTGGCGGAGTTCCTCCTGTCTAGCAGAGGACGTTTCATATCCGGTGCCGATATCCTTGCCGACGGCGGCTGTACCGCCTCCTACTGGTACGGAGACCTCCAATACCTGAAAGCGACACATTGATACTATTGATATGGAATCCATCACTCTTTCTAACGGCTTCAAGATGCTGGACTTTACCTGACAACAGATGAGATGTCATTCATAGCCGGCCCCAATGAGAACGACAGCGGTCTTGTCAACTTCGGCAATCCTCAGTTTGTGAAGTACCT
>CADBMD010000127.1 GCA_902795735.1 uncultured Bacteroidia bacterium | reverse complement strand
TGCTGCGCCTGCAAGAGTCAGCGCCAGCATCAGCATAATTGATTTGAGTGGTTTAAACATTTTGAAATTGGATTGGTTGATTAAGTAATTGGTATTCTTATACCTATTCGTTCATAATTCTTTGTATCCCAATAGTGTACTAAATTAAAATGAATAAAAATGCAATCGTTTTAATTTAGAATTAAGCAAATTTACTAAAAAAATGTTAATAGAACGCATCAGGGCTGATTTTTTTGTCAGTTTTCTTATTATTTTTGTGAAAACAGAAACTAAAATTCCTTAAAATGAAACAAGTAACTTTCTTCATCGGGGCTATACTGGCCGTTTTCCTTTCTGCATGTTCCGGAAATGATGCGAGGATTGCCAATGAGCTTCGTGCTCCTGCTTATCCTTTGGTTTCGATAGATCCGAACACCAGTGCATGGTCGGCAGCAGATCATCTTTATGATTCACCTGTCCAGCATTGGACCGGCAAGGAGTTCCCTCTGATCGGTGTCCTCAAAGTGGACGGTGAGACCTATCGATTCCTGGGGGCAGAGGATGGTGAATATTCATGGATCCTTTCTTCCGATGATTCATGGGATGGCTTGAAGTCGAAGGTTGTCTCTTTCGAGCCTCCCTGTGAGGGAGATACTTATTATATGGTCTATGGCGGCAACACTGGCACTGAGTTCTTTTTCAATGATGTCAGCGTGGCGAAGATGGGCAGAAGGGCTTACAGGGACCTATGCCTGCCCCTTCCCAAGGCTGCATTGGAAACCCTGAAGGAAGGTGAGAATGTCCTCTCGGTCAACACTGAAGGCGCCGAAGGTGACCTTTCTCCCCAGTTCGGCATAATCGTGCGCGGGAAACCCGAATCAGTATTCACAAAGACCGCCGTCCAGAAACAAGCCGATGTGCAGCCGACCGCTACCATCTATGATTTCACTTGCGGTCCTGTCGATTTGAGGGTTACTTTCCTGGCTCCTCTCCTGCTTGATAACCTGGAGCTTGTGAGCCGTCCTGTCAATTATATAACGTATGATGTGGCTGCCAATGATGGCAAGAAGCATGATGTCAAGATCTACTTTGAAGCTTCGCCGCTATGGGCCGTTGACTATCCTTCCCAGAAGACGACCACGGAATGTTTCGAGGAAGATGGGCTGGTTTACCTGAAGTCCGGATCCGTCTCCCAGGACATCCTGGCTAAGAAAGGTGATGACCGGCGCATAGACTGGGGTTATTTCTACCTCGTCTCAGAGAATGACGGAACCGATGCAGGAGTAGGGGAGGGAAGCGCTTTGAGGAAGGCGTTCATCGAGGGCAGACCGGTTTCAGCTGTCGGGAACAACGGCTCCGATGCTTCCGGCCGCATGGCCGTTGTCCGGGACTTGGGAAATGCTTCAAAGGCTTCCGGTAAGGTCATGATAGGTTATGACGACATCTATTCGATCCAGTATTTTGAAGAGAATCTTCGTCCTTACTGGAACAAGGATGGCGGCAAGACAATCAAGGATGCCTTCCAGTCCGCGCTGGCTGATTATCCTTCTCTTCTTAAGAAATGCAAGGCTTTCGATGTGAATATGATGAAAGACGCTGTTGCAGCGGGGGGCAAGGAATATGCAGATTTGTGCGCCCTGGCTTACCGTCAGGCAATCCATGCGCACAAGCTGGTCGAGGCTCCCAACGGGGACTTGCTCTGGCTGTCTAAGGAGAACAACAGCAATGGCTCTATCGGAACAGTGGATGTGACCTATCCTTCAGCGCCATTGTTCCTCCTGTATAACCCCAAGCTTGCTGAGGGGCTCATGAATCACATCTATTATTACAGTGAGAGCGGTCGCTGGACCAAGCCGTTCCCGGCGCATGACGTGGGTACCTATCCTCTTGCCAACGGCCAGACCTACGGCGGGGACATGCCGGTCGAGGAGGGAGGTAACATGCTCATCCTCACAGCTGCTGTCTGTCATTATGAGAATGACTTTGAATATGCCAGGAAGCATTGGGAGACTCTTACCACTTGGACCGAGTACCTGATGCAGTTCGGTCTGGATCCTGAGGACCAGCTTTGCACGGATGATTTTGCCGGACGTTTCGCCCATAATGTCAACCTTTCCGTCAAGGCCATCCTCGGCATTGCTTCCTATGGCTACATGGCCGGGAAACTGGGGTACCAGGACGTCGCGGATAAGTACACTGCTGCTGCAAGGGAGATGGCTTCGAAATGGGTCGAGATGGCTGACGATGGAGACCATTTCCGTCTGACCTTTGACAGGCCGGGCACTTGGAGCCAGAAATACAACCTTGTCTGGGACAAGCTTCTGGGTCTGGGAATATTCCCGGAGGAAGTCGCCAGGAAGGAACTGGCCTATTATCCGTCCGTGTCCAATGTCTATGGCCTGCCGCTGGATAACCGTATGACTTACACCAAGACCGACTGGATCCTATGGACGGCTACCCTTTCCGATGATCCTGAGGTGTTCCGGTCGTTGGTCGCTCCGGTCCACAAGTTCATGGACGAGACCGTTGACCGTGTCCCGATGTCGGACTGGGTCTTCACTGACAAGCCCAACCGTAGAGGCTTCAAGGCTCGTTCCGTTGTAGGTGGCTACTTCATCAAGATGCTTGCCGAAAGCTCCAAGTAGCCCCCTTCGGTTTCCCACCACACATCCCACCTCTCACCCCGAGCGCCTAAATATCTCGTCACGCCGGCCTTCCCGTGAGCGTTTCGGCTTGCTTTGCTCACCAACGTTTAAGGTGGGATTCTTTTGCGGGTGATCTTGGATATTGAGGCTGGTGAAGGTCAGGTTGAGCTGAGCAGACTCCGGCCGGAGTCTGCTCCTGTCGTACCTTTTTTTGTTCTATCGTAGGCACCCGACCAAGCGCCCTGCAGTTCCGTGTCGAACTATAAAGTCACGTTTCCGACCGAAATCGTTCCCGCACAGTTCCCCACCGAACTGCAAAGTCACGTTTCCGACCGAAATCGTTCCCGTGCAGTTCCCCACCGAACTCTCCGGGGAGCATTTGGCTATTATTCTGCCTGGTGAGTTAGGTGTACGAACGTAGTTTTTAAAATACGTAATGATCAACTAATACCTTAATGGTCACACTTGTTTCTGATGGGGAGGACCTGTGGTGTACCCTCCTTGAGCACATACGCACACTTTTGGGGTTGTTCCCTTTGACGGCCAATTGACGAGGGGCCCGGGGACAAGCTGAGGGTTTGATTGAATAACATTTCTTATGAAGAAACTTTCGTGAGTGTTTGCGCTTGTTTTGCTCACCGACCGGACCTAAGTTTCGGTTGGGCTCGGGCCTTTCGGCAGGCTCGGGGTCGGCGGGGTGTTTTACCGAAAGACGTTAGATTTCATTCCAGCGTGTCGAAAAGTAATGGAATTATTTTTTAAGCAGTTGCATAATCATTTGAAAATGACGGAATTCTTTATCAGAAATCATGGTCGAAAAAGTTGAAAAATTTTTCGAATAATGTTTGAAATCCATTATTTTTTGCTAAATTTGCAGTCCCAAATTCCAGGGGTTATTGGGTTAAAACCTTGATAATCAGCAATTTGGAAAGTTTGGAAATTAATTTAAAGTAATACGGCAATGTTACAACCAAAGAAAACTAAGTTCAGAAGGGAACAGAAGAACGTGATGAAGGGAATGGCCCAGAGGGGAAACCAGCTCGCGTTCGGTTCCTTCGGTCTCAAGACCCTCGAGAACTGCTGGATCACAGCGCAGCAGATTGAGTCTGCCCGCCAGGCTATTTCACGTCGCATGAACCGTGAAGGACAGATCTGGATCAGGATTTTCCCGGTCAAGCCTTTCACCAAGAAGCCTCTTGACACCCGTATGGGTAAGGGTAAGGGTGATCCTCAGG
>CADBMD010000126.1 GCA_902795735.1 uncultured Bacteroidia bacterium | reverse complement strand
TGCTGCGCCTGCAAGAGTCAGCGCCAGCATCAGCATAATTGATTTGAGTGGTTTAAACATTTTGAAATTGGATTGGTTGATTAAGTATGTAATGGTTTAAAAAAGGTCTGGTACACGCAGGAGCCGGGGATGACAAGAAAAACCTCCCACATTCCGAGAGGAAGTGGAGTAATCCGGGATAATAAATCGGCTCAAAGGTTTTAAGTGTTTCAGCACTAAATACAAAAGGTTTTCTTAAGACAGGTTTTCACACGTCAATCCTTACAAAAATACAAAACATTTTGGACAATGTCAAAACAACTTCCGCGAATTTCCTTAAATTTGTAAACAGGAGTGAGTTTAAAACAGCTTTTATGTTTTCTTTGTGCATCTGCCTTGTAGCTTTGGTTCTCGGCTACCTTGTCTATGGAAGAGTCGTTGAGAAGGTCTTCGGCCCGGACAGATCCAGGCCTACTCCGGCAGTAGCAAATGCCGACGGCGTGGATTTCGTCCAGATGCCTTCCTGGAAAGTGTTCATGATCCAGTTCCTAAACATAGCCGGAACCGGACCGATCTTCGGAGCCATAATGGGAGCGAAGTTCGGCCCTTCAGCCTACTTGTGGATAGTGCTGGGATGCATCTTCGCAGGGGCAGTCCATGACTATCTCTCCGGAATGCTTTCAGTGAGGCTCGGAGGAGCAGGGCTCCCCGAAATCATAGGCCAGTACCTTGGCAAGGCGACAAAGTCTTTCACTCTCCTGTTCACCATCTTAATGCTTGTCCTGGTCGCCGCGGTGTTCGTGTACAGTCCGGCCATCATCCTGGGAGACATTGCCGGGGATGGTACGTTGAAATCGATCATGATCTGGGTCGTAGTCATATTCGCCTACTATTTCATCGCTACGATGCTGCCGATCAACAAGATAATCGGAAAGATCTATCCCGTGTTCGCATTCGCAATAATATTCATGGCCATTGCCTTGCTGGTAGGGCTCTTTGTCAAGTGGCCATCCATCCCAGAATTATGGGATGGTCTTACAAACAGGGGACCTTCCGTAGGAGTAAATGGACAACCTATATTCCCCTGTCTCTTCATCACGATTGCTTGCGGAGCGATAAGTGGATTCCACGCGACACAGAGTCCTTTGATGGCCCGGTGCATGAAAAATGAGAAACAAGGGCGTCCCATATTCTATGGAGCCATGATCACTGAAGGGATGGTGGCCTTGGTGTGGGCTGCCATATCCTCCTATTTCTTTTTCGACGGAGGAGCAGCAGAATGTGGTTCAGACCTGAGCGCAGCGGCCCCGGAAGTAGTAACTTCGGTGTCCAGAAGCTGGCTTGGCATCCTGGGTGGAGTCCTCGCTATCCTTGGAGTCGTAGCAGCTCCGATAACCAGCGGCGACACAGCCCTCAGAAGCACGAGGCTCATAGTGGCCGAGTTCTTCAAACTGGACCAGAAACCCATCCGCAACCGTCTGCTGATCAGCATTCCCTTGTTCATCGTGACAGCCTTGATCCTCTGGTACAACATTGCCGACAGCGACGGATTCAACACAATCTGGAGGTATTTCGGATGGTCCAACCAGACTCTGGCTGTCTTCACTCTATGGGCGATAACGGTCTATCTGCTCAAGAACAAGCGAGGGATGCGGTACCTCATCAGCGGCATCCCTGCCGCCTTCATGACGGCTGTGAGCCTGACCTTCATCCTGGTGGACAAGGTCGGTTTCGGTGTCAACACCGCTGCGGCACCGGGAATCGGAATCGCGGTTTTTGCGGCCTGTGCATGTGCACTTTCCGCCTTGAAGATGCGCCAGGCCAACAATAATCTTGACAACAAATAAATAATCAAACAGGAATATGTACGACTCCACCAACGGGCTTTGGATAGCCCACTGCGAAAAAGGGCCGCTCTCGATCCTCGGGAAGATGGCGAACAGGCATGGACTTGTAGCCGGTGCAACCGGTACAGGAAAGACAGTTACCCTCCAGGTGATGGCAGAGAGTTTCTGTCAGGCCGGTGTACCTTGTTTCATGGCTGACATGAAGGGAGACCTTTCAGGAATATCCCAGGCAGGCAAGACCAGCGGATTCATCGAGAAGAGGATGCCTGAATTCGGAATAGAGAATCCTCAGTTCCAAAGCTGTCCGGTACGTTTCTACGACGTGTTCGGAGAGCAGGGACATCCGATGAGATGCACGATCTCTCAGATGGGGCCTCAGCTGCTCACCCGCATCCTTGGCCTCACCGATGCCCAGGAAGGCGTGCTGAACATAATGTTCAGGATTGCAGATGAAAGAGGTCTCCTCCTTGATGACATCAAGGACATGAGGGCTTGCCTCAACTTCATCTCGGAACATGCTTCTGAATATTCACAGGTCTATGGCAACATCGCTTCAGTCTCCGTGGGAGGCATCCAGAGGGCGCTCCTGACCCTCGAGAACGAAGGGGCTGACAAATTCTTCGGACAGCCTTCATTCGACATAATGGATCTTCTTGCCACGGAGGGCGGCAAGGGTGTGATGAGCGTACTTGCAGCCGACAAGCTCATGTTAAAGCCGAAGCTCTATTCCACCTTCCTGCTGTGGCTTCTCTCCGAGCTTTATGTCACACTTCCTGAAGTCGGCGACATGGACCTTCCGAAACTAGTGTTCTTCTTCGATGAAGCACACATGCTGTTCGATGACACCTCAAAAGCTTTGACGGACAAGATCGAACAGGTGGTAAGGCTTATCCGAAGCAAAGGTGTCGGTGTCTATTTCGTAACCCAAAGTCCTACCGACATTCCATATAACATCCTAGGCCAGCTTGGCAACAGGGTCCAGCATGCCCTGAGAGCGTTCACCCCCAGGGACCAGAAGGCTGTGCAGGTGGCTGCCGACACTTTCAGGACCAATCCTGAATTCAACACTTACGATGCCATCACCAGCCTGGGTACAGGAGAAGCCTTGGTATCTTTCCTGGATGAAAAGGGTGCTCCCACCGTGGTAGAGAAGGCAAAGATCCTGTTCCCTCTCAGCCAGATAGGTGCAATTGACGAAGGGCAGCGGAGCATGATCATCAAGCAGTCCAGGGTTTACGGGAAATACGACAAGGTTTTCGAGCGTGAAAGTGCGTTTGAGGTCCTCATGGCTGAGAAGGAAGCTCAGCTCAAGAAAGAGAAGGCAGAAGCCGGAGAAAAGGGCGGAACTAAATCGACCAAGGCTGCGAGCGTCGGCGGGGCGAAGAGTTCCAAGAGTACTAAAAAGAATACCGGTGTCATCGGGAAGATTGCCAAGGCTGTAGTCACTGCCGTTACGGCGACCGTTGCTACTGCAATAGGCAACGAGGTGTCCAGCAGAGTTACCGGGAAGAAATCTTCCACTTCTGTCAAGGATAGCGCTGGGAAGGTTGTCAAGAATGCGACTTCTGCCGCTACTCGCACCATAACCCGCGAGATCTCCCGCTCCATCCTCGGAAATCTCACGAAATAACATCCTATCGGGCAGAGGTGACCTCTGCCCGAAATATGTTATTCGAAGAAAGAGAAGTGCACGCGACCGTAGCGCTTCTCTTTTTTGAAGCGTGGATGGGAAACGAAAGAATGTTCGTCACCATGCTCGAGGATGAAATAACACCCAGGATGCAGGATATCCTGAGCAAAGACTTTGTCCGGAAGTGTTTCCAGGTCCTCCAGGGCATAGGGCGGATCTGCAAAGACAATGTCGAATTTCTCGTGGCAGATAGGCAGGAAATCGAAAACATTGTCCCGGACCATTGTGACATTGTCCAGTCCAAGCCTCCTCGCCTCTGTCTTTATGAAGGAGGCATTCTCCCGGGCCATCTCCACCGAATAGACCCTTGAGGCTCCTCTTGAGGCGAACTCGAAAGCTATGGCTCCGGTCCCTCCGAAAAGATCCAGGACCTTCAAATCCTCGAATTCGTATTCATTGTCCAAGACATTGAAAAGCCCCTCACGAGCAAAATCCGTAGTGGGCCGGGCCTTATATCCCGCGGGCGGATTGATCGTCTTGCCTTTAAGGCGTCCCCCGATGATCCTCATAACTGCTCAACCGATTTGAAATAACGGTAAAGCGACATTTCCTCCTCACCTGAAAGGGAGGTAAGGAAATGAATGGTAGAAACTTCAGGATTCAGCTGGAGCTTCTTGACTGCCATGAATATAAAGTATTCAGCGGTTGTGAAGTCGGAAGCCTTGAAAGTGTTGGCAAGAAGCAGGTTTCCGCCTTGTGCAATTGCCAGTGAAAGTACCTCTTCAGAATAGGAAGCGACAATCCTGTTGTGGTCAGGAAGCCCGGAGAGGGCCTTCAGGACATGGTAGAGTTCCGGTTCTTCACTACCAGAAAAAGAATACACCAGTTCGGCGGAAAACTCCGGCAAACTGATGTATCTTACTTCTTCGTCTTCGTCCAGAAGGACGGTCCTCGACAAGATCTCCCTTGCTGAAGCCGCGTCGAAAAACGCGGACGGGACCAACGCAACTTTTGGAGTGTGACGGGACATGAATGTCCTACTCCCAGTTACCTGCGTTGTTGTTAGGAGCAGTGATGCTTCCTACCTGGAGACCTTCGTACTGTCCAAGATCCTCACGCTCGGCGACCATATTGACGATGAGCTGGTGGTCAAGACCATTGAGAAGGGACTTGTAAGGCATCTTGGCCTCGAACAGCGGGACATCGACTCCGGACACCTTCTTTACGATGGCATCCATCGCCACTTTGGTGACCTCGGCAGAACCGTACTCACCGACTGCGAAAGGAATCTTGTCGATGTTGTCGATGTTGAAATCAGGCCTGGAATTGAACAACGTGTCCTTGACAGCAATCTTGTTCTGGATAGCGAACACGAGGTTTTTGTCTCCCTGCTGGTAAAGTTTGTAAAGATCTGCATCGGTGATCTTGCCCCTTGCAGCTTTCTTCACATCGTTGGTGTGAGCAACTGCAACGGAATCATCCTTGGATCCGACCTGCATCAGGACGACCATCTGGCCAGTCTTGTAGAACTGCTTGAGGGTGTCGAAAGAAGCAGTGAACCTGTCGTTGACGCTCTTGTAGGCAACCTGGAGGTCACGAATGTCCTTAAGCTGCTGGATGGCCACCTTCTTCCTGGCGTTGACATCCTTTTCAAAACGTACGGGCTGCATGACTCCGTCATAGATCTTGTAAACGAGGAATAAGCAGACCAATGCCAAGATGATGCTGAGAATCGCTTTCAGTGCTTTGTTCATTATCGTTAGATTTTTATGATTTGCAATCAAGGAATGACAAAGTGTCAATTCTGGACAAAGTTAGAAAATTGATTTATGAAATGCAATATAATATTTGTAATTTTGCTTCCGCAAATGGACAACACAGCAGTAATAAACAGTCTCACAACCCGTGCTTCACGCATCACGGCATGCGTACACACTCATCCGGACGGAGATGCCATCGGGAGCGGCTTGGCTCTTGTCAGCTATATGACGGAATGCCGAGGCGCAGACATCGTCCTCATCGTCCCTGACAGGATTCCCGACTCTCTTGCCTTCATGCTCAAGGGTTTCCCGGGGAATTCCATAATGGTCTTCGATGAGGATCCGGACGCTGCTGCTGAAAGGATCGGCTGCAGCGACCTTATCTTCTGCCTGGACTGCAGTTCATTCTCAAGGACGGACCCCAGGATGGAGACCCTGCTTAAGGCATCCACCGCCAGCAAGGTACTGATAGACCACCATCTCAACCCCGACATGGCATCTTTCGATGCTGTCTTTTCCGAGACAGAGGTTTCCTCCACCTGCGAGCTTCTCCACAGCATCCTCAAAGAGATGCCGGACATCTGCGGGGATTCCGGCAGGCTTCCTTCCAGATGCCGTGATTCATTGCTCACCGGAATGACCACGGACACCAACAACTTCTCCAATTCAGTTACTCCCGGCACCCTGACGATGGCCTCCGAACTCATCGCTGCCGGAGTGGACAGGGACAGGATCCTCCAGGACCTGTACAACAATTTCCGGGAGAACAGGCTCAGGCTCATGGGGCACATGCTTCTGAACAAGTTGGAAATCACTCCTGAGGGGGTCGCATTCATGATCCTTGGCGAAGAAGACCAGAAGCGGTTCGATTTCAGGCAGGGTGAAGCAGAAGGCTTCGTGAATCTGCCCCTGGCCATTGCCAACGTGAAGATGAGCATTATGCTCACTCAGGAAGAAGACCGTTTCAGGGTTTCGATCCGATCCAAGGATGGTGTTTCCGCCAACGCCTGTGCCATGAAGCATTTCAGGGGCGGAGGACATGAAAAAGCTGCAGGAGGGCGGCTCCTTTTCCCCGAAGATATCGCTTCCCCTGAAGACGCCCGGGCATACATATTGAAAGTAACGAAAGAGTTTTTTGACAATAGATGAAGAGATTCCTGACCATAGTTTCAATGGCCCTTCTTGTCCTGTCCTGTGGCAAGAAGCAGTTGGAGACGACCTACGACACCCAGGAGAAATCCATCCAGAGCATTGTAGAGTCCCTGGGCAAGTCGAACCCCGATGCCACTACTGAATATGTCAAGGGATCGGTCAAGGTCACGGTCGTCCAAGGAGAAGGAGAAGCCTTGCAGGAGGGAGGTGCGGTTTCCTTCTACTATGCAGGCTATCAAATCTCAGGTACGAGCCTGTCATCCGGCAACCTTTTCGCAACGAACAACGAAGAATTCGCCGGCTCCATAGGCTGGAGGGTTTCGGACAGCACGTCATTCGCCATCAAGACCATCGACTTGTCCAAAGACGACCTGGTCGAAGGCCTCAGGAACGGCCTGGTGGGCGTAAGAGGCGGAGATGAGTGCTACATCCTCTTCAGCGGCAAACATGGGTTCGGAAAAAAGAACGTCGGGAATGTCCCTCCGAGAGCCGGATTGGCCTATCATTTGTGGATAAAGAGCGTCAGCAACAATTAAAGAGATGAAAAGTAAAAACAACATACGTACACACTTCCTTGGTGCCATGATCGGCACAGCCATCCTGTTTTCCTTCGGATGCGCCAAAGAGGTTACAGTCACCGCAGAAGACCAGGAAAAGTCTTACTTCGACGCTTGGATGAAGATCAACCATCCGGATCTTAAACCTTCCGGACTCGGCGTTTACATAATGGAAGACGAAGCCGGAACCGGGGATCTGGTCACGGACAATGATTCTTTCGTCTTCGTCGAATACACCGTCACAGACCTCATCGGAAACGTCAGCGGCACATCACATGAGAAACTTGCACAGCAGATAGGCAGTTTCTCGGCTGCCAACTACTACGGTGCCAATGCCATTGCGAACGACCGTGGCTACACCGCAACCGGAGTCCTCGAGACGATAAGGGGCATGAGAGTGGGCGGCACCAGGAAAGCAATCATCCCTTCATGGCTGAACTACACAGCCGACTACGACACGGAAGAGGAATACATAAAGAACAGTTCAGGGAGCAATGCCATCTACACCATCACCGTAGTCGACAAGACTGACGACATCATCGAGTGGCAGCTTGACTCCTTGAGAAGGTTCGCCAGGAACCAGATGGCCGGGGTCGATTCCACCATGTCCGGGTACTACTACCTGACTACCAGGGAGCCTAGCGACACCACTACATTCAGGAGCGACACAAGCTATTACATCAATTACGTCGGACGTCTGCTGGACGGCCATGTTTTCGACACCACTATCGAGGACACCGCAAAGGTGCATGGCATCTGGTCATCCACCAAGACCTACGGCCCGGTACATATCACCATGGCCGAGAAATATTCAGAAATCACCATGTCTTCAAGCGGTGACTCCGGAAGCACCCTGGTGGATGGCTTCTCATTCTGCCTTTCAAGGCTGCGTCCTTATGAAAAGGGAATATGCGCCTTCTACTCCGAGTTGGGCTACGGAGCTTCCGGCAGCGATGCGGTCATACCTGGATACTGTCCCATATCCTTCGAGATAGATGTGGTTGATGAGCCGGAAGAATGACGACACCAACTGAACTAGGATCCGAGAGCATCGGAAAGCTGCTCAAGAGATATGCGGTCCCGGGCATCATTGCCATGACCGCATCTTCTTTGTACAACATGGTGGACAGCATATTCATCGGGCATATCCCCGGTGTAGGTTCGCTTGCCCTTTCAGGTCTTGCAGTCACCTTCCCGCTGATGAACCTGAGTTCAGCGCTGGGCACCCTGGTCGGGATAGGCGCCTCCACTATGGTTTCCATCCTTCTCGGGCAAAAGAACTACAAGGCGGCGAACAAGGTGCTGGCCAACGACATAAGCCTCAATTGCATCACAGGAGTAATCTTCGCAGCGGTCTGCCTCATATTCCTTGATCCGATCCTCCGCTTCTTCGGAGCCAGCGACAACACCCTGCCCTTCGCTCGTGAATATATGCAGGTGATCCTGATCGGCAATGTGATCACACACCTCTACTTCGGCCTGAACAGCCTGATAAGGTCTGCCGGCAACCCTAAGCTGGCTATGGGGCTCACTTTGTTCACCGTGATTTCAAACACAGTCCTGGACCCGGTCTTCATATTCGTCCTGGACATGGGCATCCAGGGTGCAGCTCTTGCCACCGTCCTCTGCCAGGCCTTGGCCCTTGCCTACACATTCAGGTATTTCACCAGGAAAGACAATCTCCTCAGGCTTCCCAAGCAGGTATTCGCCCTCGACTGGAGGATCGCCAAGGATTCCCTGGCAATCGGCATGGGCCCTTTCCTCATGAACTCTGCTTCCTGCATCGTGACGATGTTCATCAACCAGCAGCTCCTCAAGTACGGCGGAGACCTTGCCATCGGAGCCTATGGAATCGCCAACAGGATCAACTTCATGTTCATAATGATCGTGATGGGATTCAACCAGGGAATGCAGCCGATCGCAGGCTACAACTTCGGGGCGCTGAAATATTCAAGGGTCAAGAAAGTCTTCTCTCTCACCGCCATCTGGGCCACCATCATCTGCGTTTTCTGGTTCCTGGCTTCGGAATTCTTCCCCAGCCTGCTGGTTGGAATATTCACTAACGATCCCCAACTGAAGGAACTGGCCGATTCTGGCATCAGGGCCATGAATCCCGTGGTGTTCCTCGTGGGATGGCAGATGGTCTCGACCAACTTCTTCCAGAGCCTGGGAATGGTCAAGGTGTCGATATTCCTGTCCCTCAGCCGACAGCTCCTTTTCCTGGTGCCGCTGGTCTACATCATGCCTCTGTTCATGGAGGTGCGCGGAGTGTTCTTCGCATTCCCCTGCTCCGACCTGCTGGCGTGCATTACCACACTGGTCATGATCATCAATTTGTTCAGGAAATTCAGTAAATTGCAGGACGGGGACGAGCCGACAATCCTCGGCAGTGCAGTAAGACGATGAATAAACACTAAAAACTATATGACTATGGACTCTAACCACACGATAATCAACATCGGACGCCAGTTCGGAAGTGGAGGAAAACTGGTTGCCCTGAAAATCGGTTCCCTCCTTGGAATCGATGTCTACGACAACGAACTTATCTCGAAAGCCGCAGAAGAAAGCGGTTTCAGCAAGGAGCTTTTCGAACGCAGCGACGAAAAAAGGAGCATGTTCAACATCTCAATGTTTTTCGGATCGGGACGGTTCAGCAACACGCAGAATTATGTCGGAGACAATGAGCTCTTCAAGATTCAGAGCGAAGTGATCAAGGGTATAGCGAGCAAAGGTCCTGCAATCTTTGTCGGCAGGTGCTCAAACTACATCTTGAGGGACTTGGACTGCCTTGACGTGTTCATATCCGCCCCTTTGGAAGAAAGAGTAAAGAGGGTTGCTGAAAGGGCCGGGCTGGATGAAGAAGACGCCAGGACAAGGATCGAGCGTCAGGACCGTACCCGTCAGACATACTACAACTTCTTCACTTTCGGGAACTGGGGAGCTGCTTCCGATTACGATCTTTGCATAGACTCCTCCATCCTCGGTATCGACGGAACGGCAGACTACATTGTGGACTTCGGCAGGAAAGCAGGACTGATCAAAGCATAAAGGAAAGAGGAAATGAGCATAGGCATCTCAAAGAAAGGCAAGGTTGCAATCAGCTGTGCATCGGTCCTGGTGGTTGCGGCCGTAATCGCGATAGCATCCGGATTCCGCAAGAAAGACTCAGAACCCATCAAGATCCCAGTCAACCTCAACGCGACCCTGGTAAACGAGATGTCCGACACTTCCCTGCTGGCAGGTTTCGACCAGCAAGTCAAGGACTACATGACATATTGGGGGCTGAAAGGCGTTTCCCTCTCGGTGATGAGAAACGATTCGCTTCTCTTCTCAAAGGGCTATGGCTATGCCGACACAAAGGTTCCCATGAAGCCCGGACACATCCTGAGGATGGCTTCCGTTTCGAAACTGGTCACGGCTGTCGGCATCATGGTCCTTCAGGAAAGAGGCCAGCTTTCCCTCAAGGAACAGGTTTTCGGACCCGGAGGCATCCTGGACGACTCGCTCTACAATTCAGTCATTACCGACACCCTGTACTACAAGATAACTGTAGAAGACCTGCTGCGCCACAAAGGAGGATTCTCCAAGAAGGGTGGAGACCCTATGTTCTCTACGCGCTGGATAATGATGCAGAACCGCTGGAAGGAAGTCCCTACCAAGGAGCAGCTGATGCAGGTCCAGCTATCAAGGCAACTCAAGTTCGAGCCAGGGACATGGCAGGACTATTCCAATTTCGGCTATCTTGCCCTGTCCATGGTAATTGAAAAAGTGAGCGGGATGCCTTATGAAGATTTCATTCAGGAGAATGTCCTCCACCCTGCCGGATGCATCGGATTCAGGCTCGCCGGGAACTACTATGCGGACAAGCACCCGGAAGAAGTCAGGTACTACGTCCAGAAGGATGACGAACCTGCAGAAGAATTCAACAACAGCGGCCGAAAGGTTCCCCGATGCTACGGAGGAAACGATGTGGCGGGACTTCTCGGAGCCGGCGCCTGGGTGGGGTCCACCCCCGAACTTGCCCTCCTGGTGGCATCTATAGACGGTAAGCCTGAAGTTCCAGACATCATAAGCAAAGAGAGTGTGGAAGCGATGACTGAATATTTCGACCCGGACACTTACTCCCTCGGCTGGAACGACACCAAGCCTACCGGAGAATGGACCCGTACAGGTACTTTCGCTGGTACAAGCGCTCTGGTAAAGTATTTCCCTGACGGAGAATGCTGGGTTTTCATAACCAACACCAGCACCTACAAAGGTCCTGAACTTGCGAAATTCACGAACGGTCTTTTCGAAAAGCTCCGGGCAGGATACTCAGCGAAGCTTCCCAAACGCAACCTTTTCTACGACGAACCACAACAAATCCAACAATGAGACATTCCCTCTGCCTTCTCCCCGCCATCCTGCTGGCATTGGCAGGTTGCTTACGCCCGGATGAATCCAGGGCCGCGTCAAAGGACGACCGAAAGGAGGTCGGCATTTTCTACTTCGTCTGGATGGGACAGCACCCCACCGAACAGACCGGGAATTATGACATCACCAAACTTATGGAAGAACACCCGAAAGACCTCTACGACGTAAAGGGGACTCCCCTCAGTCCGCTTCACAAGTATCATTTCTGGGCCGAGCCGCTGTACGGCTACTACAACAGCGCAGACCCGTGGGTGATTGCCAGGCACATAGAGCTCTTCATGGCGGCAGGCATCGACTATCTCATCCTGGACACCACCAATGGTTTCTGCTACCCTGAAGTGGTCAGGACCCTCCTGGAAACCTTGAAAAAGTTCCAGTCATCAGGGATGTCAGTCCCGAAAGTATCCTTCTACACCAATGGAGCTTCCGGCAGGGTTATCAGGACCCTTTATGAGACCTTCTACAAAAATGGCGAATATAACAGTTTGTGGTACAGTCCGGAAGGCAGGCCGATGGTGGTCGGAGTCACACGGAAGAACAAGGGGACTACCGACCAGCCTCATCCTGTCTATGTCGATGATGATCTCATTGAATATTTCGATGTCCGCGAATCTCAGTGGCCTACCAAGCACTTCGACTGCGATGCATTCCCATGGATGAGTTGGGACTATCCGCAAAGGATCCACAATGGGGTCGTTTCGGTCTCGGTAGCCCAGCACTCCACAAAGAAGATCATCTTCTCGGACCTTGAAAACGGCCGCGGCAGAGGTTACGATGCTCCTTCCGGAAAGAATCTTCATGACCAGGTACGTACCGGGCACAACATCCAGAACCAGTGGAACACTGTCTTTTCGCGCAGGGACAGCGTTTCCAACGTGTTCCTGACCGGCTGGAACGAGTGGGTTGCAATCAAATACGTCTTCGATGGAAAGGTTGGCTTCGTTGACACCTTCAACGAAGAGTTCTCAAGGGACATCGAAATGATGAAAGGAGGTTACGGAGACAACTTCTACCTCCAGATGGTGAGGAATATACGGCAATTCAAAGGAGAGGAAGCAGTTCTTACGGCTCCCAAAAAGGAAGGTGGAGAGACCATCTACTTCGATCCCGAGGGTGATGCCATGGAAAGAGACTTCAAAGATTTCGCCGGGACCGGGCACTACACTGACCGGAGCGCCAGGAACGACATCACCCGTGTTGCCGTTTCCCATGATGGGAAGTCCGTCACGTTCAGGATTGTCTGCGCAGACAGAATAACCAGGCATGAGAAAGGGGATAAATCCTGGATGAACATCATGATCCAGACAATGGGAGCAAAGGATAATCCATTTCCCTACGATTTCATCATAGGCCGCAAGGTTTCCTCTGGTAAGACAAGCATTGAACGGATCAAGGGAGGACGTTTCAAGACATGCGGTAAGGCTGTCTGCAATGTGGATGGAAAAGAAATGACAGTGACCGTTCCTGCTGCAGCGCTTGGACTCACCCCTGGTTCTGTTTCATTCAGTTTCAAAGTAGCAGACAACATCACTCAAACAGACGACATGATGGACTATTACATCAGCGGCGACAGCGCCCCCATCGGCCGCCTGAACTTTGAGTATAACTGATTCATAAGAGCATGGACAGGAAGTTCACGATTTGGCCGGTTTTGATTCTCTTCTTACTTATGGGTTGCGGAGACCAGATAGAAGAGCAGAAGCAGGATACCACTCCGTCGGAGGCTCACCTTACCATGATCACGGAGTCGGTGTCGCTTATCACCGGAGGTGAGGGCTATGTGGACTTCCGTATCAGTCCATACGGAACCACTTTCAACTACGATGTTCCCGGGAACAAATCAGATATATCCCTTTCAAAAGTCTCCGGGGTTGCCGCGGACTTCCCATTCAAGATCAGCCGGATAGAACCACTTGGAGAAGGTACCTACCGGGTATTCCTGAAAGATGCCTCCATCAAGTTCACTTACAACGAACTCCTTTGCCTTTCCTTCAAGGATGCCTTAGGCAGGTTTACCCGGTCCAATGGTTTCAGGGTTGCCTGCTCATGCGACGAGACCACCCAGAAGCTCATCGACACCGGTCTCCCCCTTGTCATCATAGTGACGGACAATGGAGAAGAGCCTACGTGCGAATATGTCTCCCATCCCCCGGGATGCAACGGAGCGGGAATCAAGAATGCTACAAAAGTCCCCGGTTCCGTCACGATCCTGGAGAAAGGTAACATAAAATACACCAGTGGAGACTACAAGGAAAAGGAAAGTGGGATGACCGTAAGGATCAGGGGAAACACAAGCGCCTATGGTGCCAAGAAGCCCTACAAGATCAAGTTGCAGAAAAAGGCAGACCTGCTTTCCAGGGATGATGGCAAGGATCATAGGGACAAGGACTGGCTGCTGCTGCGATATGATGGCCTCAAGACAATGGCCGGCTTCAAAGTCAACGACTTGCTGGGGCTGCAATGGACCCCGGGATTCCAATTCGTGAATGTCTTGTTCAACGGAGACTACAGAGGACTTTACATGCTGACCGAATCTGTCAAGAGGAACGATACCGCGCGACTCAATGTCAGCAAGGAAGGCTACATCATCGAGTATGATGCCTACTGGTGGAACGAAGATGTGTATTTCACCAACGGCTGGAACTACAGCATGGCCTACACATTCAAGTACCCGGAAGAAGACGAAGTCACCCCCGAACAGGTAACCTACATCAAAAACTACATAAAGAAGGTGGAAGACGGTGTCCGGAACGGAACTTACGATTCCTACATCGACGTTACTTCCTTTGCACGGTGGCTTCTCGCGCATGACATCCTCGGGAACCTGGATGTTGCCGGATCCAATATCTACATGACGAAATTCGACAATTCAGACGGCAGCCTCCTGAAGATGGCCAACCTCTGGGATTTCGACAACATCTACAGGATGGAAGGCAACTGGTCCAACGCCCACCTCTGGGGTGCAGGGTACTTCCCACAACTCCTTGCAAGCAAGAATCCGGCCTTCAGGCAGGCTTATGTTTCACTGTGGAACACTCACTCGAATTCCGTATTCAAGGCAACCAGCAACTTGCTGAAGAACTTCGCCTCATCCGAAACAGGCAAGGCAGTGGACGCATCCATAGTTCTTGACAACAAGAGATGGAAGTCTTCACAGTGCACGGTAGAGGAGAGTTATGAAACAGCGAAGGGCTGGTTTGAAACCCGCCCTTCGTATCTATCTTCGGCAATCGCCGGACTCAGGTAAAAGTATTCCTACTTGTTCACGAACATGACCGCTTCTGCGATCGAGTTCAGCTTGGTGTCAACACTGTCGGCGCGGCTGGCAAGGACGCAAGGTGCCGTGGTACCGACGAGCATACCGGCCTGGCGTACACCGTTTGCAAGTTTCGAGTTGGTCTTCCAGAAGACATTGGCAGACTCTATGTTCGGGAACTGGAGGCAGTCTGCGTCTCCGGCCACAGGGCTGACGAGTTTCTTGATCTCGACAGACTCCTGGTCGATGGCGACATCAAGGGCAAGAGGGCCGTCTGCTACGCAGCCTTTGATCTGGCCACGGTCGCACATCTTGGCCAGCTGGGCGGCCTCTACACATGCGGGCATGGAATCAAGCATCTGCTCGGAAGCCGCTATGAAAGCGAGCTTCGGCTTGGCAATTCCGAACGATTTGGCGACACCCACGAGGTAGCTTGCAATCTTGACTTTCTGGCGGAAATCCGGAAGAGGAATCACAGCCATGTCGGAAATGAACATGAGCTTGTGATAGTTGGGATTCTCGATGACACCCACGTGGCTCAGGACACCCTTCGGGGGAAGGAGACCGGTCTCCTTGTTAAGGATGGCACGGAGGAACTTGTCAGTAGAGCAAAGACCCTTCATGAGCACATCGCCGTCACCATCATGTACCATCTGTACAGCCTTTGCGACAGCCTTGAGCTCGACGGGCTCATTGACGATGTCGAATTGCTCGACATCAATGCCAAGCTTCGTGCATGTCTCGGCAATGAGATTCTTGTCACCTACCAGAGTCACTTTCACGAAGCCCATCTCGGAAGCCTTTGCACAAGCCTCGATGGTGTGCTCATCCACGGCCCAGGCCGCGACCATCTTCTTGCAGATACCCTTCTCTTTGAGTTCTGCAAATACGTCTGCGAATTTTGTAATCATTATATGCTTGTTTTGGATTATTCTTCAATACTCTGCACAAGGTGCATGGTGTCACGTGCAATCACAAGCTCTTCGTCGGTTGTCACCAGGGCAACCTTGACCTTGGATTCGGGGAGGGAAATCACAGTGTCCTCGCCCCAGGCCGTGTTGGCTTCGTAGTCAAAGGCCAGTCCGAGGTAAGTGAAGTTCTCGCAGACCCTGCGGCGAAGGCGGCTGTTGTGCTCGCCGATGCCTCCGGTGAAGAAGATAGCGTCAACTCCGTTCATCTCTGCCACATAGGCTCCGATGTACTTTATCATCTGGTAGGTCAGCATCTTGAGAGTCAGCTTGGCCTTGTAATCACCGCTGTTGGCAAGTTCATCCATTTCACGGGCATCAGAAGTCTTCTGCGAAACGCCGAGGAATCCGCTCTTCTTGTTGACAAGCTCATACATCTGGTCGGGGGTGAGATTCTCCTTCTTCATGATGTAAAGGATGGCGTTGGGATCGACATCACCGCAGCGAGTTCCCATGATAAGGCCCTCGAGAGGAGTCAGACCCATAGAAGTGTCGACAGACTTTCCGTTCTGGACAGCCGTGATGGAACTGCCGTTCCCGATGTGGCAAGTGATGATCTTGGAATTGTTGACATCTATGCCGACCATCTTTGCACCCTTGTGGGCTACGAACTGATGGCTTGTACCATGGGCGCCATAGCGGCGGATGTGGTACTTCTCATAGTACTCGTAAGGCAGGCCGTACATGAAAGCCTGCGGCGGCATGGTCTGATGGAAGGCCGTGTCGAATGTAACAACCTGAGGAACATTGGGAAGGACTTCCTGGCAGGCCCTGATTCCGAGAAGGTGAGCCGGGTTGTGAAGAGGAGCGAAATCGCAGCAGAAATCTATCTTTGAAAGCACATCCTCATCCACGATGGCACTTCCTGAGAAGAAATCAGCCCCCTGGACGATCCTGTGCCCGACGGCTTCGATGTCGTCAAAGGATTTCAGCACACCATAGTCCTTGTCCACAAGGGCATCCAAGACAAGCTGCATGCCCACAGTGTGGTCAGGGATCGGCAGATCCTTGACGACTTTGTCCTTACCTGCAGGCTTATGCTGGAGCCTTCCGCTTTCGAGCCCTATCTTTTCGACGATACCTTTGGCGAGAAGGTCGTAAACATCATCGTTCTTCATGTCAAGCAGCTGGTACTTGATTGATGAACTTCCGCAATTGATAACCAGAATAATCATTATCAGTAAAAAATATTATTGTTTCAGACCGACAAAGATAAGAAATAATAGCTATTTTTACGAATATAAAAGCAGATCGGAATGGAAGAGGCGGGAGACTTTACGGGGATAGCTGTTCCTTTCACGGCAGGAGCCGTGGCAGGAATGCTTTTGTTTCCAAATCCGTCATCCATCAGCACTTTACCGGCGGCAGCCCTGGCCAGTACATTATTCATCCTGACTGTTGCCGCCACTTTGTTTCTCGACAGCCGGATCAATGCTTCTGCCTTCAGGCTATGCCTTGCCACCCTTTTCATCCTCTGCGGGCTGTTTTGCTCGATAAGTGCTTCCCTTACGAGAGGAATTCCAACACATCCGGAGCCTTTGGTTGCTTTCGCACATAATTGCAAGAACAGGCTATGTACAAGGATCGATTCGATCCCTTTCCCTTCTTCCGACACATCAGGACTTCTGAAAGCTCTCCTCACCGGGGACAGGAGCGGTCTTGACAGGAACATGACTGCTGTCTTCAGGAACAGCGGAGCTTCGCACATCCTGGCTTTGTCCGGCCTGCATCTTGGCATCTTGTACCTGCTTCTGTCAAAACTCACCATCCCTCTTGGCAACAGCTTGATGTCAAAGAAAATAAGGTATTTATTGATAATCTCTGCCGGTGGATTCTACACTGTCATGACAGGAGCATCCCCTTCAATCGTCAGAGCCTTCCTTTTCATCCTGCTGCGCGAGAGTGCAATCTTGCTTGGAAGGAATGCCGGACCTGCAAGGATCTTGCTCTCGGCTTTGACAATACAACTGGTTATCGAACCGGATGTCATCTCGTCAACTGGTTTCCAACTCTCCTACCTGGCCGTAAGCGGGATAGTCTTTCTCTATCCAGCGCTTGAGAGGCTCTATCCCCAAAGCAAAGGATGGGACCCGTTCAGGAAAACCTGGAAGGCATCCATGCTGACTGTCTCATGCCAGGTCTTCACAGCGCCACTTGCATGGCTGAAGTTCGGGACCTTCCCTCGCTACTTCCTCATCACCAACCTGATAGCCTTACCATTGACAAGTGCGGTCATGACCGTTTCAGTGGCCACAACCGCTCTTTTCTGTCTTGGGATATGTCCTTATGAACTGATCCGGTTGGATGACACTCTCACGCGCACCTTGATCAGTTGCCTTGAGATCATCAGTTCAATGTAGCTATCTTCTGCCTTGCCTTGAAGGACCTGACCGCATAGATGAAAACAATAACGAAGCACAGAAGTGGAAGGACATAGGACACATTCACTGCGGGATGTCCAAGGATGACTTCCTGGTCGATAATCATACCCTGGAGAGGAGGCATGATAGCTCCGCCCACGATGGCTTCCACCAGGAAGGCAGCCCCGAGGCTCGCATCCTGGTTATCTACTTTCTCAAGGGCGATTCCATAGATGGTCGGGAACATCAGGGACATGAAAGCACTGATGCCGACAAGGCAGTAGAGCCCTCCCTTCCCTACTATGCAGATGGTTCCGATGGCGCAGAGGCTGGCTCCTACCGCAAAGATTGCCAGAAGCTTGCTCGAATTGACGTACTTCATCAATGCAGTGGCAATGAACCTTCCGCACAGGAACAGGGCCATCGCGACAATGTTGTAAGTCTGGGCGGTCGCCTTGTTTATGCCGAGATTGTCAGCGTACTGGATGATGAAGGTCCAGGTCATGATCTGGGCGGCGACATAGAACATCTGTGCAAGGACTCCTTCCCTGTACATCTTGTTGTGCCATAGGTTGGAAAGGGTCTTCCGCGTGCTGTTGGTCTCGTCAGGCTGTATGTCCGTCTTCGGGACCTTGGTCAAAGCTATGACTATCAGCACCACCAGGACTACCAGGCCGATGATCACGTAAGGATTGCGTATGACGGCGAGGTCATGCAGGCGGATAGACGCCTTCTCGGCATCCGGCAGGGAATGGAAGATTATGTTCCCTGCCGCATCCCTCTTGTCGGAAATCAACTGCGGCAGAACGATGAACGAAGCGACGCTCATTCCCAGGATCGAACCCATTGGATTGAAAGACTGGGAAAGGTTGAGCCTCCTGGTAGCATTGTCCTTCTTTCCAAGTGACAGGATGAAAGGATTGGCCGTAGTCTCAAGGAAAGCAAGTCCGAAGGTGAGCACGTACAGTGAGACACAGAAATAGGAGAACTGCTGGAACTCTGCAGCCGGGATAAACAGGAAGGCTCCTATTGCATACAATGCCAGGCCAAGCAGGATTCCGCTCTTGTAACTGTGCCTGCGGATGAACAAGGCGGCAGGGATAGCCATGGTAGCATAGCCGCCATAGAAGGCGAACTGCACCAGGGATGCCTTGGCCGCCGAAAGTTCCATCACCGTCTGGAATGCCGCCACCATCGGATTGGTGATGTCGTTGGCAAAGCCCCAGAGGGCGAACAGCGATGTGATAAGGATGAATATGAAGAGATACTTCTTCTCTACCAGCCTTTCTTTTGCCATCTTCCCGTCTTATTTGTAGATAGGTCCGAAGTTGGCACATGCGCGGAAGTCAGCTCCTTCCTTGTCCATTCCGAAAGCGTTCCAGGCCGCCGGACGGAAAATCTTGGATTCATCGACATTGTGCATGCAGACCGGGATCCTGAGCATGGAGGCGAGGGTGATCATGTCGGCACCGATGTGGCCGTAGGATATCGCTCCGTGGTTTGCGCCCCAGTTGTTCATGACGCTGTAGACATCCTTGAAGGCATCCTTGCTTGGATCAAGACGAGGTGTGAACCATGTGGTAGGCCAGGTAGGATCGGTACGCTTGTCGAGGACATCGTGGATTTCAGGATCCACATTGACAACCCAGCCTTCGGCAATCTGAAGGACAGGACCCAGGCCGTCTATGAGGTTGATCCTCATCATCGTGGCCGGGAAATCTCCCTTCGAGACGAAATGGATGCTGAATCCTCCGCCGCGGAAATAGTCACGGTCGGCAGGCATCCACCAGGAATTCTCCAGGCATTTCTTCTCATCTTCATCGGTCATCTCCCAGAAAGGCTTCATGACAGGATTGCCCTGGGCGTCGGTACTCTGGCCGCAGCCATCCATGGTTGTAGCACCGGAGTTGATCAGGTGGATGATGCCGGGAGCCGCCTTGCCTGTGAGTTCCTTTCCTGTCACCCTCTTCACGGATTCAGGACTCCAGTAAGTACGTACATCCGAGAATATCTGGGGCAGATTCGAGACCAAGTGGGCAAGGAGCATGGCCGCACCGTTCAGGGAGTCGTTCTCGGTGGCGAGGATGGTAGGTTCCCTACGGCCGTTCCAGTCGAAGTTGGTGTTCAGCAAGGTCTCGGTAAAATCACCGTTAGGCATCCAGTCTGTCCACTGGCGCTGGCCCTGGAAACCTCCGGCAATGGCATTGTGTCCCAAGGATTCCTCCTTGAAGCCCATTTCCTTGAGTTTGGGGTTGCCATGGAGAAGGTCCATGACAATAAGGGTCATCTTGGTCACGAAATCCCAGTCCTTGTCTTTCTCCTCGCGGCTTTTCTGCTTCTCCGGACGGTTCTTGTCCCATCCCTCATTCGGCATGCAGTATTTCTCTACCCAGGCCTTTGCCTTCTCATATTCGTCATGGTCATAGATGCCGAGGTCCATCCTCCTGAGGATTTCCACCTCATCTATGCTTTCATTGCGCATCCCAAGGTACTTCTGGAAGAAATTGCAGTCGACGATTGAGCCGGCGATACCCATGGTCACGCTTCCGATCGACAGGTAGGACTCTCCCCGCATCTCTCCAACGGCTACGGCAGCCTTGGCAAACCTCAGGATCTTCTCTGCCACATCTTCAGGAATGGAATTGTCATCCAGGTCCTGGACTTCGTGGCCATAGATTCCGAAAGCAGGAAGGCCCTTCTGGGCGTGGGCGGCAAGTACGGCGGCGAGATAGACGGCTCCAGGCCGCTCGGTCCCGTTGAAACCCCACACGGCCTTCGGCCATAGAGGATGCATGTCCATCGTCTCGGATCCATAGCACCAGCAGGATGTCACCGAGATGGTCCCCCAAACGCCTTCCCTCTCGAATTTCTCGGCACATGCCGCACTTTCTGCAACACGGCCTATGGTCGAGTCGGCAATCACACACTGAACCGGAGTACCATCGCTGTACCTCAAGTTAGAAGAAATAAGTTCGGCCACGTTGGCGGCCAAAGTCATGGTCTTGTCTTCAAGGCTTTCACGAACTCCGCCCTGGCGGCCATCTATGGTCGGACGGATACCAATCTTGGGATGTTTCATATCATGTGCTATTAGTGGTTATCTTTATTGTGTCCCTTAAATTTACTAAAAAAACCTTTAAAAGAGAAAAAAGAGTGGAAAAGAGAGACTTCGGGGATGTCCGGCTGACGGTCAGTTGATGCCAGGATCCCTGGCGCCACAACCCTGGCGACATCGGCATCTGCCACTTTCTTTCCATAGAATCCTCCCAACATCCCCCTACGGAAGAAATCCGCCGGATTCTCCAGACGTGAAAAGGCATATTCAGGAATAAGGACCAGCGACAGGTCATAAAGATGGCATGGCACCGGAATGATAGGGTCGGGAGTGATCAGCCGTCCCCGTCTGGAACGTCCGCCGAAAACTATGTCTTTGCCGACTCCTACGACACTACCGGCAATCACCGCTTTGTGGCGGAGGAATTCGGAATTCTCAAGGAGGCAACGAAGGGCGTCTTCCTTGAGCGCGAGGTCGCAGTCGATCCAGATGTACAGGTCTGTGCCTTCTCCTGAAGCTTTCTGCCGGACTGAAAGGGCGCCTTCGGATCCTTCGTTGTTCAAGAAGAGCGAGAATGAATATTTCCCCTCGGAGGCTATGGCATCCATCTGCTTCTGGCACTCTTCCAGGCAACCGGACTCCCGGTCGCCTGACTTAGGGAAACAGATCAGCAAGGCGACTTTAGTCATGATCAGGAATCTAATTTCAACACAGCCATGAAAGCGCTCTGAGGTACCTGTACGGTACCTATCTGCCGCATTCTCTTCTTTCCTTCTTTCTGCTTCTCCAGCAGCTTCCGCTTCCTCGTGACATCTCCGCCATAGCACTTGGCCGTCACGTCTTTCCTGACCTGACGGACCGTTTCACGAGCTATGATTTTCGCGCCTATGGCAGCCTGAACGGCGATGTCGAACTGTTGCCTGGGGATGAGCTCCTTCAGCTTCACGCACATCTTTCGGCCGAAATCATAGGCGTGGTCTTCATGGATCAGGGAAGACAAGGCGTCAGCCGGATCTCCGTTAAGGAGGATGTCCAGTTTGACAAGACGCGCTCTGCGGAAATCTATCACATGGTAATCGAAAGAAGCATAGCCCTTGGAGATGGACTTCAGCTTGTCATAGAAATCGAAGACAATCTCGGACAGGGGCATGTCATAGGTCAGCTCGACCCTGTCCGCCGTGATGTAGTGTTCTCCGATCAAGGTTCCCCTTTTGTCCATGCATAATTTCATGATCGGACCGTAGAAGTCGGTCTTTGAGATGATCTGGGCACGGATGTAAGGTTCTTCGATGTGGTCTATGAGGGTAGGCGCAGGAAGCCCGGAAGGATTGTGGACATCAAGGACCTCGCCCTGGGTTGTGTAAACCTTGTACGAGACATTGGGCACGGTCGTGATCACATCCATGTTGAATTCCCTGAACAGGCGCTCCTGTACGATTTCCAGATGAAGGAGGCCGAGGAATCCGCACCTGAAACCGAAGCCGAGGGCAAGGGAAGATTCCGGCTCATAGACGAAAGAAGCATCGTTGAGCTGGAACTTTTCCAAAGTGGCCCTGAGTTCTTCGAACTTGTCTGCCTGCACAGGATACATTCCCGCGAAGACCATGGGCTTGACTTCCTCGAATCCGGCGATAGCACTCTCACAAGGCCTGGATGAATGAGTGATCGTGTCTCCGACCTTTACCTCTACCGCCTTCTTGATTCCGGATATGATGTAGCCCACATCGCCGGTTTCCACTTTTCCGGTAGGGCATAGTTTCATCTTGAGGACACCGACTTCTTCGGCGTCATATTCCATTCCGGTCGCCACGAACTTCACCTTGTCACCGGTAGAGATAGAACCGTTCAGGACCTTGAAATAAGCTATGATGCCTCGGAACTGATTGAATACGGAATCAAAGATCAGCGCCTGAAGCGGGGCCTGGGGGTCGCCTTTGGGAGCGGGAATCTTCTCGACTATGGCATCCAGGATCGGAGGTATCCCCTCCCCGGTGCGTGCAGAGACTTTGAATATTTCCTCGTGGCTGCAGCCGAGCAGGTCGGCTATCTGGTCGGAGACGACCTCGACCTGGGCTGATTCCATGTCGATCTTGTTAAGGACGGGGATGATCTCTAGACCGTGGTCCACCGCAAGGTAGAGATTGGAAATCGTCTGGGCCTGGATGCCCTGGGACGCATCGACTACCAGAAGGGCTCCCTCACAGGAAGCTATCGACCTGGAAACTTCGTAAGAGAAATCCACATGGCCGGGAGTATCTATCAGGTTGAGGACATATTTCTCTCCCTTGTAATTATATTCCATCTGGATTGCATGGCTCTTGATCGTGATTCCCTTCTCTTTCTCAAGGTCCATGTCATCCAGGACCTGAGCCTCCATGTCACGAGTGGAAAGGGTCTTTGTCAGTTCAAGCAACCTGTCGGCGAGAGTACTCTTGCCATGATCTATATGGGCGATTATGCAGAAATTACGGATATTCTTCATAATTGCAAAAATAAACATTTTAACGTAATTTTGGAAAAACTACACGGCTTTGACCGACAATGAGATAATGGACCTGTACAAGGCAGGACAACAGGAAAGGGCTTTCAAGAAAATAGTAGATTCCTACAGTGAAAGGCTCTACTGGCATGTCCGGCATTTCTTGTGCAGTCATGAAGACACCGACGACTTGCTTCAGGAAATCTTCTTGAAAGTATGGAACGGTCTGCCGTCTTTCAGGACGGAATCCAGGCTCTACACCTGGCTGTACCGCATCGCCACCAATGAAGCCTTGAACTTCCTTCAGAAAAAGAAGGTCAGGGCCGCTCTCCAGTTCGAAAGCCTCTCCAGGGAAATGGAGGTCTTGATCGACGATGATCCCTGGCTGAACGGCGACGAACTCCAGAGGGCCCTGCTAAAGGCCGTCCAGAAACTACCCAAGAAACAGCAGCTGGTCTTTACCATGAGATGGCTCGAAGACATGTCTTACGAGGACATTTCGGAAATCCTTGGGACCTCCGTCGGGGCATTGAAAGCTTCCTACCACTTTGCCGTGGAGAAATTGAAGTCGGAACTTGGAAAAAATTTCTAAGAACAATTAAACCATTTAATATTTTTAATGTCAAACTAACGGATGAAGACGGAAAAGAACATATTGGAAAACATCGGGAAAGCCTCTTTTACGGTCCCTGAAGGTTATTTTGACGACCTTCGCGACCGGCTTGGCTCGATAGCTACGCCCAAGGTGACGGCACCCGGTTTCTTCTTCCGGGCAAAACCTTACCTTGCCCTGGCGGCCTGTTTCGTTGCAATCCTCATCGCCGGGACCACCATCCTGCGGAACACGGTTGCCAATGATCCGACCGACCTGACCTTCAGCGAAGCATCTTACGCACAGATGGCACCATTCGCCATCCCTGAAGACTATTACCAGGAAATCGGCTATGACCTCCCGACTGAAGAACTTTCCGATGAAGACATCATCGAATACCTCATCGAGTCGGGCACTCAAGTAGAACTTTTAGCCTATGCAGGCAACCAATAAACACAGAAACATGAAAAATAACGCCACATTACTGATAACAATCATACTGATGTGCCTGTGCTCCATCGGAGCCGCAGCCCAGGATAACGGACGCCGTCCAGGAAAGGACGTCCAAGACAGATGGAAGGCTGAGAAGATTGCCTTCCTGACTGATGCCATGGAACTCACCTCTGCTGAAGCCGAGAAGTTCTGGCCTGTATACAACCAGTCTGAAGCCATGAGGCGCGAGAACTGGAAACAGGTCACGACAGCCTACAAGGACCTTCAGGAAGCAATCGATGCCGGTAAGGATGAGAAAGAGATTTCAGCCCTGCTTGACAAGTACGTCAAGGCCCAACAGGAAGGCAGGGACCTCGATACCAAGTTTATTTCCGAATACAAGAAAATTCTCCCCGCAAGGAAGGTGGCTCAGCTCTACATAGGAGAGGAGTCGTTCCGACGATTGCAAATACACAAACTCAACAAAAACGACAAGAACTGATACTGTCAAGAATAGCGTGCTGGGAGGCACGCTATTTTTCTTGCTGGTCGACGAAGAGGCCGTCCCGCATAAACAGCGAACGGTCGCACATGGAAGCCAGTTCCGGGTCATGGGTCACTATCACGACCGTCTGCCCGTACCTTTCCCTCAGGTCGAAGAACAGCTGGTGGATCTCTGCCTTTGTCTTGGAATCCAGGTTGCCTGAAGGCTCATCGGCAAAGAGGATTGCGGGATCGTTCACGATTGCCCGTGCTATGGCGACCCTCTGCTGCTCGCCTCCAGACAGTTCAGATGGCTTATGATCCATCCTGCCTCCCAGGCCCATGTCTTCAAGAAGCCTTGATGCGGCTGCCTTGGCGTCCTTGTCAGAACGGCCGGCTATGAAAGCCGGTATCATCACGTTCTCAAGGGCGTTGAACTCCGGAAGCAGATGATGGAACTGGAACACGAAACCGATCCTGCGGTTGCGGAAGGCTGACAGTTCCTTTCCTCCAAGGTGCAGCACATCCGTGCCGTCTATCTCCAGAGTACCCCTGTCCGGCGTAGAAAGTGTGCCCAGGATCTGGAGGAGTGTGGATTTACCAGCTCCTGAAGCTCCCATGATCGACACCACTTCCGATTTCCCTACCTGGAAATCAATCCCACGGAGTACCTTAAGGTCTCCGAAACTCTTCTCTATTCCTTTGGCTTCTATGATCATGATTCAAATTTAGTCATTTTTTCATATATTTGCCTTTGGCCCACGCCACTTTAACACAAAAACAATAACACAATGGCATTAATGATCATCCAGCTGCTGATCGTACTCGCCGCCCTTTATGTAGGTTCGAGATACGGCAGCCTTGCTTTAGGAGCAATTTCGGGCATCGGCCTGGCAATCCCGGTCTTCGGTTTCGGCATGAAACCCGGCACTCCTCCCACCGATGTAATCTACATCATAATCGCCGCAGTGACCTGCGCTGGCGTCCTTCAGGCTTCCGGCGGCATGGACTGGCTGATCCAGATTGCAGAGAAACTGCTCAGGCGGAGTCCGGGGATGATCACCATACTTGCCCCGCTGACTACTTTCTTCCTTACCGTCCTGGTCGGTACCGGACACGTAGTCTACACCCTGATGCCTATCATAGTGGACATATCGATCAAGAAAGGCATCCGCCCTGAGCGTCCTTGCGGAGTGGCTTCGGTGGCTTCCCAGGTAGGCATCACCTGCTCCCCTATCGCTGCAGCCGTCGTGGCTTTCGTCACTATCTCGAACGCCAACGGCTATGGAGTCTCAATCCCGCAAGTTCTCATGGTGACGATTCCCGCATGCGTGATCGGCCTCCTGTCCGCCGCCATGGCTTCTTACAAGAGAGGCAAAGACCTTGACAAGGATCCTGAATTCCAGAAGAGGATTGCCGACCCGGCTCTCAAGGACTACATCTACGGCAGCGATGCAACCACCCTTGACAAGGTGATCGACAAAAAAGCAAAGCGTGCTGTTTACATATTCCTCCTCGCCATACTGGTCATCGTAGCCTTGGCTTTCTGCCAGATGGTCCTCAGCGAGGAAGCCCTCGCTAAGCTTCCAAAGATGAACATCGCCATCCAGATCATAATGCTGTGCGCTACCGCGCTGATGATCATGTTATGCAAGGCTGATGTGAAGAAAGCTGCCGCCGGCACGGTTTGGAGATCCGGGATGGTCGCCGTCGTGGCGATTTATGGTATTGCCTGGATGGCTGACACCTACTTCGGAAACTACATGGACCAGATCAAGGAGATGCTGACCGGGATCGTCACCCAGTACCCCTGGTCGATAGCGGTCGTTTTCTTCCTGGTCTCAGTCCTTATCAACTCCCAGGGAGCCGTGGTAGTCGCCATGCTTCCTCTGGCATATTCACTGGGCATCCCGGGGCCGGTACTGCTTGGAGTCCTTCCCAGTGTCTATGGCTATTTCTTCATCCCGAACTACCCTTCCGACATCGCCACGGTCAACTTCGACCGCACGGGGACAACGGTCATAGGCAAATACCTCCTGAACCATAGTTTCATGATGCCGGGGCTTATAAGCGTGATCGTCGCGACCATAATAGGATACGCGACGACCATGCTCCTGTTCCCAGGTTATTTTGCGAATCTGTAAAATTACTTCAGGTTTGCTGAAAGGATCCTGCGGATGTCCTTCTCGGAAGTTACGACATCCGGAATCATCTTGCCGTCCACTATGAAGTAGGCGACCGGGAATCCCTTGTTGACATTGAACAGGGAGAAAGCCGGAGTAGCAGCCCCGTGCCCGTCACATACATTGATCCAGGGCAGTTCCTGGCTCTTGACGACACTAGCCCACTCGCCCTTGTCTGTGTCGAGGGATATGGAGAAAATCTCAAGACCCTTTGGCTTGTAGGTGTTGTAGATGGGGAGAAGCACATCCTGGTTGAACAATTTCTGGATGGCATCCGAAGCCTGCCAGAAGATGACCATGATGACTTTGGCTTCAACCTCGGACAGCCTTACCTTGGTTCCGTCGATCGTAGGAAGTTCCACATCCGGGAAACCGGCCTCTTTGGCATAAAGAAGTTTCTGTTCGACGGAGAGGATGTTGCTCCGGTTCTTGGCTTCCCTGGCAAGTGCGGCGACATACTTGGAGTCCGGATAGACTGTCACGAGGGAATCATGGACGGTCTGGAACACGACTGCATCTGTCGACTGGCTGAATACGGGGAAATTGTCATTGATCTTCTGGTAGAGTACAGGGATGGTGGTCAATGACTTGACGTTCTCCATGATGTACTTGAGGCGCGAGCGGTAATAATCCACGTAAAGTTTTGAGGCTGCCTGGTTTTCACCTGACTGGACAGCATCGGCGAAGGAGTTCATGAAGGTAGCGAATTCATCTTCGACGAGGTTCAGCTTGACGCTCTCTTCCGATCCCTCGACCTGGCACTTCCCATCCTGACCAGAAGTGACCTTGACCTTGTCGCCTTTCTGGAGGAGGAGGGATGCTATCCTGTCATCTCCGGAAAAAAGGTAGACGAATTCAGGCTGGCCTTCCTTGATGTCCATCTTGTAGGAATATGCTCCTGCAGGATTGGTCTTCAAGGTGTCAAGGGTTTCCATGGTACTGCCGGAAAGTCTCTTCACCACGATTTCGGCTTCGGGAGCATCCGTCAGGACTCCGCTGATACTGGCCTTTTCAGAGCAAGAAGAAGCCGCGACAAGCAAGACGGCCGCGGCAAACATTATCCTAGAGTTTCGCATATTCATTGAAAATTTTCTGGGCGATGGCCTTGTTTTCTTCTTCTGTAAAAGAAAGATTTTCTTTACGGAAATCCAGGTCTGACTCCTTCTGGAGGGGAACCAGATGGATGTGGGTGTGAGGCACTTCCATGCCGAGGACGGCTACTCCGACTCTCTTGCAGGGAACAGCGGCCTTCAGTGCGATGGCCACCTTGCGGGCGAAAGCCCAGAGTCCTTCATAGACAGCGGGATCGAGGTTGAAAATGTAGTCATCCTCTACATTCTTGGGAATGACCAGAGTATGGCCTTGGGCAAGAGGATTGATGTCCAGGAATGCGTAGTAATCTTCATTCTCTGCGACCTTGTAGGAAGGAATCTCGCCTTTTGCGATTCTGGTGAATATGGTTGCCATGTCTTTTAGAGTGAAATGTCGAGAATCTTGAACTTGATTACTCCGGAAGGAACTGTTGCGTCAACCACATCTCCTTTGGCGTGTCCCAGGAGGGCCCTGGCGATGGGAGTGGTGGCGGCGAGCTTTCCATGTGCGAAGTCGGCCTCGGTCTCTCCGACGATGGTGAACTCCATGACCTTGTGCATCGACAGGTTCTCAACCTTGACCTTGTTCAGCATCTGGACCTTGTCTGTGCTTACCTGTGACTCGTCGATGACCTTGGCGTTGGCTACCAGGTCCTTGAGTTTTGCAATCTTCACTTCGAGTAGTCCCTGGGCTTCGCGGGCCGCGTCATACTCGGCGTTTTCGGAGAGGTCGCCTTTTTCCCTGGCTTCCGCGATTGCAGCGGAGATGACGGGGCGCTGGGCGAGGGCCTCGGACAAGTCTTTCTTCAGTTTGTCAAGGCCGTCTTGTGTCATGTAATGGATATCTGCCATAGTCTTTTTTGTTTTTTATCTTGTCTTGATTGCCGGTCTTTGGGCCGGTGTAAAAACTGAACAGAGTTCCGCCTGTGTCGGCGGAACCCAGTTCGTTGATTGCAAATATAATAAAAAAACTGTATTAGTCCAAAATCGGGTGTCTTTAAATCTGATTGGTGATGTCTATAGGGGTTTGCACCACCATCCATAGCATATCGTCAACTCACTGACACTCCCCCAACCCGCCGAGGGTGGCAGATCCGGCGGTCTTCTTCGAGCTGCAGCTTGAGAGCCTCCATGGAATCGAAACGACGCTCCTCACGGATCTTCCGGATGAAAGTGACCTTCAGGTCCAGGCCATATATATCCTCATCGAAATCAAATATGTTAGTCTCGACCGTCCTGTCGCTTCCAGCATTGACCGTAGGCCGGGTTCCGATGTTGCACATCCCCATGAAATGGCGGCCAAGCGACTCCACCTCAACGGAATACACACCGTTTCCCGGCAGGAGTTTCAATGGCTCGTAAAGCCTCATGTTCGCAGTAGGAAAACCTATGGTCCTGCCAAGCTGGTTGCCGGCTACAACCACCCCGAAAAGGGAATACCTGTAACCCAGCATCGAAGCGGCCGACTCCACATCCCCAGCAGAAACCGCCTCACGGATCTTGGTGGAACTCACCACCATGCCGCCCGGCAGCGAAACGCTGTCCGTCCTGATAACGTCAAGGCCGACTCCCAACGCAACCTTCTCGATTTCGTCGGGAGTCAGGAGATCGCTCCCTACGCGATTGTCGTAGCCGATAAGGACAGCTTTGCCGCCGAACCGGCCGATAATGTATTCCTTGAAATACTCCTCCGTAGTAAGGCGGCTGAATGCCTTGGTGAACGGCAGTACCTCCACCCTGTCCACACCAAGGCTCTCGATCAGTTCTTTCTTCTGTGGGAGGGAAGTCAGCAGCCTGAGGTTCCTGGCATCATCCTGAAGGACATTCCTGGGATGCGGCCAGAATGTGACGACCATGCTCTCGTCGCCACGTTCATGAGCAGCCTGGACAAGGCGTCCCAGCACATGACGGTGCCCGAGATGGACACCGTCGAAAAAACCGGTCGCTACAACCATTTCACAAGTTCGAAATCCTGCCTGTGAGGCATCTGCGGATTCTTCGCGTACATCCTTGTCGCCACCTGGTACATTCCGGTCTTCTCCGGAACGACGGAGGTCTGGTACTTCGCGATGCCATCGTTGAACTCTACGACTTTGAACTCGTACCTTTCCTGGATGTGAAGCTTGTGCCGCTTGTCGGTGGTTGCCAAAAGCATCTCGACTCCGATATCCTCGGGAGTCAGGTCACCCAGGTTGAGCACGACCTCCACATTGAGGCTGTTGTTCATCGAAAGGGTGTAAGAAGCATCAGGCTGTGTCTGGGAAACGACTTCGATGTTCTTCCACTCACGACGGACCTTCTTCTTCCATGCGGAGATCTTCCTCGCAAGGGCGAAATCATCAGAATTGATTTCCTCGGTGCGCCTGGCCTGAGGCTCATAGTACTGGTTGCAGTAGTCGGTCAGCATCCTGTTGGTCGTAAAGTTGCTGGCCACCTTGGCTATTGTGTTCTTGATGTAGCCTACCCACTTCGAAGAGAGCCCCCTGGATTCATCGACATCATAGTAAGCAGGGGCGATCTCGTTCTCAAGGATGGTGTAGATGGTCGCAGCATCAAGCTCGTCCTGGTACCTCTGGTCGTCGTAGGCTCTCTGCTGGGGCAGGGCCCAGCCGGCACCTTCACGGTAACCTTCCACCCACCAGCCGTCGAGCACCGAGAAATGCATGACTCCATTCATCGATGCCTTCTCGCCTGATGTCCCGGAAGCCTCCTGAGGTCTGGTCGGGTTGTTCATCCAGACATCGACCCCCTGGACAAGCCTCTTTGCAAGCCTTATGTCGTAGCCGGGGACAAAGACGATCTTCCCGAGGAAACGTTCCTGCTTGGAGATCTCGACGATCCTCTTTATGAGATCCTGACCGGCCTTGTCGGCAGGGTGGGCCTTGCCTGCAAACAGGAACTGTACGGGGCGCTCTGGATTGTTGACAATGGCATCGAGCCTGTCAAGGTCGGTAAAGAGCAGCGTCCCTCTCTTGTAGGTAGCGAACCTGCGTGCGAAACCGATGGTCAGGACATCATCCCTGAGGTTCTTCTTGATGGCGATTATCTCGCTGGGAGAATAGTGGTTGCAGAGAGAGGAATCGGAAATTATCTCCTTGACGACCTTTATCAACCTGGATTTGAGTATCTTCCTTGTGCTCCAGATTTCCTCGTCATCGACGTTGTAGATGCCTTCGAAACAAGTCTTGTCATAATGATGTGTCTTGAACTCGGGACCGAAAACCTTGGCATGTATCTTCTGCCACTCAGCCGCCGTCCAAGTCGGGTAATGGACGCCGTTGGTAACATAGCTGATGAAGAGTTCCTCTGGCAGGTAACCCGGATACATCCTGTTGAAGATGTCCTTGCTGACTTCACCATGGAGCCAAGACACCCCGTTGACGTTCTGGGAAAGGCTGGATGCAAGGAAACTCATGCTGAACTTCTCGTCAGGATTCTGCCCGTTGGGTTTTCCAAGGGCCATCATCGTTTCCCAATCGATCTTCAGCCTCTGGGGATAATGGCCGATATACTTTCTTAGAAGGCCTTCATCGAAGGAGTCATGTCCAGCAGGGACAGGAGTGTGGGTAGTGAAAAGTGAAGAAGCCTTCACGACCTCCAGAGCCTCGCCGAAGTCAAGGTTTTCCTCCTGGACATATTCACGAAGCCTCTCCAAACCGGTGAAAGCGGCATGGCCCTCATTGCAGTGATAAATCTGAGGATTGATCCCAAGGTTCCTCAAAGCCCTGATTCCTCCGACACCAAGCAAGAGTTCCTGCTTCAGGCGGTTCTCCCAGTCTCCCCCATAAAGATGATAAGTCACCTGGCGATCTTCGGGAATATTTGCCTCATAGTCAGTGTCAAGCAGATAGAGGTCAGTCCTTCCGACCGCGACCTTCCAGATCCTTGCAGTTATGTTCCTGCCCGGGAATGCAACGCTGGTAGTCATCCAGTTTCCTGCCGGATCGAGAACCGGCTGGGCAGGTATCTTAGTGAAGTCCTGGGCATCGTACTGGGCGACTTGTTCTCCCTGGCCGGTCAGGACCTGGGTGAAATAGCCGTACCTGTAAAGGAAACCCACGGCCACGAGGTTGACATTCATGTCGCTGGTCTCCTTGAGGTAGTCTCCTGCAAGGATTCCAAGGCCTCCGGAATAGATCTTCAGGGAAGTGTCGAGGCCATATTCCATGCAGAAATAGGCGATGGAAGGAGTGGTACGCTCCGATTTCATGGCCATGTAGGCATTGAATTCGTCCATGACGGACTTGTAGTTCTTCATGAAGGCCTCATCCTTCGCCAGGGCCTTGAACCGCTTCAGGCTCACTATGTCCAGCAGAGCCATCGGGTTGTGCTTGGTGAAATGCCAGACATCCGGGTCGATTACCTTGAACAAGGCCTTGGCAGATTCATTCCAGCACCACCAAAGGTTCTTGGAAAGGGTTTCGAGCCCTGACAGGGCTTCCGGAAGGTGACGCGTCACCATGACGCTCTTCCACGACGGGTTGTTTACTTCTATCTTATTGTACACCATGGGTTTATCTTTGTTAAGTTCATCCGGGAACGCACCTCTTGATTCAACCACTTTCCCGAGGGCGGTTGAATATGCCTGCTGATAGTATCTGATCTGGTTTTCCCAGAGAGCTATCGTGGAGACATCCTTTGCCGAAGCCATGTAGGCCTTTCGCCCTTCATCATCGAGAGCGGCAATCTCCTTGACCCTCTCGACCACACCGTCGACGACTTCGAAATAGTTGGAATCATTCCTGGGCAGAACGGTGATTCCAGGGTGTTCCTTGTCATAATGGGATGTGACCCAGGCTCCGAATCCGGAAAGGCTCGTCGTAAGCGACGGAATCCTGAAAGCCAGGCTCTCCAGAGGAGTATAGCCCCAAGGCTCATAATAGGAAGGGAACAAGGTAAGGTCAAGGCCGACCAGGAGGTCGTAGTAGGACTTGTTGAATATTCCGTCATGCCCGTTGAGATAGGACGGGATGAAATAGACTTTGACACGACTCCCGCGTGCATTGTTGAATCCAAGCTCCCTGAAGCGGCGGGTCACCACATCGGACCAGGGATCCATCAGATAATGGGAAGTCTGGGTAGTGTAGGAAGAATCTTTTCCTGCAAGCTTGGCGGCAAGTTCCTTGTCGGCGCCGTTGTGTCCGGAAGGGATCATGATGAATGCCTGGATGTCGCGTCCGGCTGGATCAGTGTCGGAAAGCTTCTTCAGTGCATCTATGAACACATCAATGCCTTTGTTGCGATACTCGTAACGTCCTCCTATTCCGATCAGGATCGCATCCTTGGAGACATCTTCGCCGGACATCGCCGTCGCCACCTCTATGAGCCTCGCCCTGGCTTCCTTGCGCTTCTGGTCAAACAGTTCATCTGTAGCAGGCGTGATACTGTTCTCGAATCCATTGGGAGTCACGACATCAACTGCACGTCCAAGGAAGTGTTCGCATTCCCTTGCGGTAATTTCGCTGACGGTAGTGAACACATCGGAATTCTTCGCGGAGATCTTCTCTATCGAATGCCTGGCCACCACCCCGAACTGCTGAGCTTTCTGGTCCCCGTCATAAAGTGACATGGAGTCGTACAGAGGGAGATTGTTTCCAGCCAGGCAGCGTCCGATCACTGTAGCATGAGTTGTAAACACAGTAGCCACGGGGAGTTCCGTACTCTTCAAGTAAAGAAGGCCGGCCCCTGTCTGCCACTCGTGGAACTGCGCCACGACCTTGTCCGCGGCATTGAGATTGAACTTGTAGAAACTCTCTATCACGTGTCCTGCGGCATAACCGAAGAGGACATTCTCCTTGTAGTCCCAGTTCCCGGTGATGGAATCCACGCCGAACCGTCTCCAATATTCAGTGAGGATTTCGTTCTGTCTGGTCAGGAACTGCTTGAAATCCACAAGGATCGCTATGGGTTTTCCTGGCACGTTCCAACGACCCAGCCGCACCCGGAGACCCTCCGAAGCGGCATGAGCTTTCCACAGGCTGTAAAGGTGATTGTCTTCTATGAAGTCGGGATTGCTTTCAGTATCCATCCAGACATCCGGGCCTATGAGGATATGATGCTTGTGCAGTTGCTGCTTGAGGAAAAGCGACTTGGTCGCTATCACCGTGTAGATGCCTCCTACCTTGTTGCAGACTTCCCAGCTTACCTCAAACAGGTAGTCCGGATTGATCAGTTCTTTTGTCATTTAGTCGTTTTCTTTTTTACTGGTTTAGTGGCCTTGGGGCTCGCGCTCCTGGCCGGTTTGGGTTTTACTGCCTTGGGTGCCCTGGCTGGTGCTTTTGCCTGGGCCGGGCGTGCCTGTCCGGCCGGCTTCTTCTCGGAAGGAACCGGCTTCAGCCCGAAAGTGGCGACAGCATCATCGATCCTGATGATGAAATCGCTGAGGGCATTCATATAGTTGATGAATGCCTCGTAGGGCGTGTTGTAGGGATTGAAATAACGATGGACCTCGCCGTCTGAGAAGAATTTGGTACTCATGTAGTAGAGGTGGTCGCTCTCCTGCAGGTGGCCGAAATCCTCCCACAGCACTGCATCATTCAACAGGGCCAGTTTCTCTGCCTGGTCGTAGAGCTTATTGTAAGCGTCCTGCTGAAGTTCATTCCCCAGCCATGCAGTGACATCCCTCTCTTCGTCCGCCCATGAGATGGGATCGGGAACATCCAGCTCGGCAATGGCCTTGTGCTTCCGGGTGGCAAGGGTCGGAGTGGTGAACTCGAAGGATCCTTCACGCAGGATGGTCTCAGGAAGGAAACGCATGAATTCGAATATCCCCGTGGATTCTCTCTGATGTTCGCCGAAAGTCTCGTAGTCCATGAACAGGTTGATGATCTCCCCATCGGCGGCTTTCAGCCAGGAAAGGAACTTGTCCGCCGTGAGGGGCCAGTCCTTCCAACTCCTGTCAGAGAACCTGAAGGAAATATCATCGCTGAGGGAATAGTTCCTGAGCAAGAGTTTGAGATGCTTCTGGATGGGGTTCGAATAGACATAGTCCGGACTCTTCCATCCGAGTATGTGACGTGCACCCTCGGTGAGCATGGTCTTGAATCCAAGGTCATAGACCTGCTTGCCGATGTTGTCGGAATAGATAAGCTCGGTGTTCCTGAATGCGGTCGGGGTAACTCCGAAATGATCCTCGACAGCCTTGACATGCTTCAGGACCTGATGACGGAATTCACCTTCGTTGGCAAGGGAAGCAAGGGAGTGATAGTAAGTCTCCGCCAGGAATTCGACACAGCCTGTAGCTGCCAGTTCCTTGAAGCTTTCGATGACCTCCGGTTCATAACGGTCGAACTGCTCCAGGACCGACCCGGTGATGGAGAAAGCCACCTTGAATTCGCCCTCATGCTTCCTGATAAGTTCCAGGAGGAGCCTGTTCATGGGCAGGTAGCATCTCTGGGCTATCCTGTGAAGGATAGTCCTGTCAGTGAAATCATCGTAGTAATGAGAGTCCTTGCCGATGTCAAAGAACCGGTACAGCCTCAGACGCGTGGGCTGATGGACTTGGAAATATAGGCATATGCTCTTTTTCATGACTGATTATTTTATGACGGATTCATAAACTTTCTTCATCTTGGCCGTGGCTATGTCCCACTTGAGCCTGTTGACTTCATCGAAGCCCTGCTTGGCGGCGAAGTCCGCGAGGGCAGGATACTTCAGCAAGGCATAGATGTCATCGGCCATGGCATCCACATCCCAGAAGTCGACCTTGAAGGCATATTTCAGGACTTCGGCGGCACCGCTCTGGTTGGAGATGATGGACGGAACGTTGGTTCTCATAGCCTCCAGGGGAGATATCCCGAAAGGCTCTGAGACAGAAGGCATGATGTACACATCGGAGAGTGCGAACATCTTCTGGACTTCGGCTCCTCTCAAGAAACCGGTGAAATGGAACCTGTCGGATATTCCAAGGCGTGCAGCATGCCTGATGCAACGGTTCATCATGTCGCCGCTTCCGGCCATGACGAAACGCACTCCGTCGGTCCTCTTCAGGACCTTGGCTGCAGCTTCGATGAAATATTCAGGACCCTTCTGGAAAGTGATCCTTCCAAGGAAGGTCACCACCTTGTCGCGTATCCCCCTCTCGACCTGGACATTCTCCCTGCCGCTGAAATCGACGGCATTATGGACAGTGACAACCTTGTCCGGAGATATCCCGTACTTGTTGATCACTATGTTCCTGGTCAGGTCGCTCACGGCAATCACCTTGTCGGCAGCTGCCATTCCCCTCTTTTCTATGTCAAAGACCCTGGTGTCGATCATGTCCTCTGTTCCCCTGTCGAAAGAAGTGGCATGGACATGGACTACCAAAGGTTTCCCGGTCAGTTCCTTGGCCGCGATCCCGGCCAGGTAGGTAAGCCAGTCATGGGCATGGATAAGGTCGAACTCGTCCTTATGCTCGAGGGCTATGGTGCCGCCCACCATTGCATAGCGGGCAACCTCTTCCATGAGGTTGGAACCATACTTCCCGGAGAAGCGGTATTTCTCTCCTTTGTGACCTGCAGAACCTTCTGCAATCAGCCTTTTCTCGGCTTCAACCATCTCGTGGAACTCTTCAGGATCCACATAAGGAACGATGTTGGAACCCACACGGACAAATTTGACCATGTGGAGGAACTCGTCCACGGAAGCTCCCACTGCATCCACCTCGACATCGCTGGCATTGATGATCCTGGCCACGCTCTGGTCCTCATCGCCTGATGCGGAAGGCATGACGAATATGGTCTCGACTCCGTTGTTGGCGAGCCCTTTGACTATTCCATAGCAGGCGGTACCGAGACCACCTGCAATGTGGGGAGGAAACTCCCACCCGAACATCAAAACTCTCATATCCCTAGATCTCCCTGTTTTTTTCTATTATGTAGCCTACCGTCAGGAGGGCGGATGTGCTCAGGGCTGACGAAATGGCCCCGTGAGGCTCATGGGGCGGATCCCCGTCATAAAGCTCGGAGAATGCTCCGACTCCATGCTTGTTGAGATCCTCGAAGAAGCCCTCGATCAACCATTCGGCCTTCTTGACAAAAGCCTGGCCCTTGATTCGGAAACTGGCTTCGGCATAAGGCGCCAGAAGATACACTCGGGTGCTCCCTCCATGATAGGCAAGGTCCCTTTCATATTGCGTACCTTCATAGACACCCTTATAGTCAGCGCTCCTGGGAGACAGCGTACGGATTCCACGCCTCGTCACGAGCTCGTTGTCGACGACACGCAGCACAGACTTTGCGATCTCCGGCTCCACGAGCGAGCCTTCGCCAAGCAGGGCATACAGCATGTTGGGGCGCACTTCCATGTGCTGGCCGCCATTGTCCACATAATCTGCAAGATAACCTGCCTGAGGGTTCCAGAAAGTAGCTTGGAAGTTCTCTTTGACCAGGTCTTTGATCCTGGTCCATTCCTTGACGAATCCACCTTCAGGGTCACCGTATTTCTTTTCCATGTCGAGAGCGAAACAGATCGAATGGTACCACAATGCATTGGTTTCCACCTGGTAGCCTGCCCTCTCCGTAACCGGACGGCCGTCGATGTAAGCATTCATCCATGAAAGCGCCCAGCCATCAAGCTGAGCCCAAAGGAGACCGTTAGGCTGCATGGCCACTTCATCTCTCCTGCCCGGAAGATAGCTTTCAAGTATCTTTTTCAAGGTGCTGCCGTATTTCTTCCAGACCTTTTTGCCGTCGGCACCGAAATCTATGTAGCCACCCAGCGCAATGGCAAGTCTCAAAGGCGCTTCGACCTGTGTGGTCTTATGGAAAAGACGTTCCTGCTCATCCTCGATGAGATTGTCTATGATCTCCTCGAAAGATGCCTTGTCTCCGTTGGCATAAAGAGTCAGGCCGGGGACCGCCATGATGGTCTCTCTCAACAGGCCTGTGTACATCCATGAGAAGCCTGCAGTGATTTTCTTCCTGCCTCCCCTGTCCTGGACCAGGAGGTCTGCACAATGCTTGAGCTGGTCGTGATAGGAAGTGATAGGAGGCACCTTGGAAAGCAAGGATGAGAAATGGCGCTTCAGCTGGACGGGATTGACCTCTTCAACCGATGCGGACATCACGATGGACTCTCCCTCGTCCAGTTCAGCCTCGAAGTGCCCGGGAACATAAAGGTCCTCCCTGCAGTCGAATCCACGACGGTACTCATCGGAGTAAGTTATGCCCTTGTACCAGCATGGGGTCTGGATGAACTTGACCTCCTTTGTGTTGAACTGGATGTTCAGGTCCGGGAAACCCTCGTAGAGTTTCCAAGCCATGCCGGAACGGATCTCCCAACCTTCTGTCCTGGCATTTGGATTCTCCTGCGTCAGGGCATGGATGTCACGGAAAGCGAGGAAAGGTGTAAGGAGGATTTTCTCCTTGCCCGGCGAGCTGATGATTTCGTACTTGATCAGGACCTGGTCTGAATCCGGGACCAGAAGGATTGTCTTGGTGAATATGGTGCCACCGATGCGGTAAGTGATCTTAGGCACAGGATCAGCCTCGAAATCAATGATATACTTATGACCGCGGGGCTCATAGATGTCGCCATAGCAATGGATTCCAAGGTTGAACTGCTTCCCTCCAAGGATAAGGCTCTCATCCATGGCAGAAAGCAACAGGTGCTTCCTGCCTCCGAACTTGTCGACAGGCACGGCGAGCAGGCCGTGATACCTGCGGGTGTTGCAGGTGACGATGGAAGTGTTGCAATAGGCTCCGGTCTTGTTGGCGCAGATGATCTCCCTTTTCAATGAATACGAAAGGTTGACCAGTTCCGCCTTGTTGAATTTCAAGAATGCCATATCTAAATTCAGTTCTTTTCAATTCTTTTCAATCAAAACAACCGCACAACGGCTGGGGAGGTAGAGCCTCAACTGACCGTCAACGGTAAAATGTTCCCCGTCATTGTCCAGACGGGAAAAACCATCAAACGCAGCAGCATCAGAATCAAGGACTTTGACATAATGTCCTTCAGGGCATTGGAAGCCATAATCGGTGAACGAGCCTACCGGGTTGAAATTCAGGGCAAAGATACAGTTTTTACGTTTGAATATCAAGATTTTCTTCTCCTCATCGGCTCTAAGGAGCTCCGGCCTTGCCGCCAGCACGCCATAGCGCTTTACCAGATGCACCATGGCCTTGTCGAAATCCTGCAGGCAATGGTAGCGAAGATAATCCTTGTCGGCAAGGGACCAGAGCCTCCTGGCGTGTTCGAAACTCCACCCATTCCCCTCCCTTGGGAAATCGATCCATTCCGGATGGCCGAACTCGTTCCCCATGAAATTGAGGTAGCCGTCCCCTGCAGTGCCCAGTGTGGCAAGCCTTATCAGCTTATGGAGGGCGACTCCCCTGTCCACAAGCAGGTTCCCGGACCCCTTGTTCATAGAGAAATACATCTCCTTGTCGATGAGCCTGAAGATGATTGTCTTGTCGCCGACAAGGGCCTGGTCATGACACTCAGCATAGCTGATGGTCTTCTCGTCAGCCCTCTTGTTGGTAAGTTCGAACCAGATTTCCCCGGGGCTCCATTGCTCATCGGTCCTTTCCTTGATCCACTTGATCCAATGGTCTGCTATGCCCATTGCCATCCTGAAGCCGAATCCTACTCCGCCGGCTTCGAAAGGGGCGGCAAGGCCGGCCATGCCGCTGACATCTTCGGCGATCGTCACCGCAGAAGGCTTGATCTCCTTGATGAGCATGTTTGCCAAAGCCAGGTAAGTCACGGCATTCTCATCCACGCCCTGGTCGAAGTACAAAGCATAATCCCCGAAATCTTTTCCAAGCCCGTGGTCCCAGTAGATCATGCTGGTGACCCCGTCGAACCTGAAGCCGTCAAGATGGTACTCCTCCAGCCAGAACTTGCAGTTGGAGAGCAGGAACCTCACGACCTCATCCTTTCCATAGTCGAAACACCTGGAGCCCCATGCAGGATGATGTCCCTGAGGGCCTTGGTAGAAATACAAGTCATCACGTCCGTCGAAAAGGCTGAGTCCTTCTGCCTCATTGTCGACGCTGTGGGAATGGACGATGTCCATCACGACAGCGATGCCCATCCCGTGAGCCTCGTCAACCAGAGCCTTGAACTCTTCCGGAGTCCCGAAACGGGAACTCAAGGCAAAGAAATTCGAGACCTGGTAGCCGAAAGAGCCGTAGTAAGGATGCTCCTGAAGAGCCATTATCTGGATCGTGTCATAGCCCAGGTTCCGTACCCTTGGAAGGACATTGGCGCGGAATTCATTGAATGTCGAGACCTTGGGCTCTTCCGAACTCATGCCGATGTGGCATTCGTAGATGAGCGGATGCGGCCTCCGGAGCACTCTGTCATGCTTCCATGAATATTCCTCCGCAGGATCCCAGACTTCAGCGCAGAAAACCTTCGTCACCGGATCCTGTACGAGGCGGGTGCAATACGCCGGAATCCTTTCTCCCCCGCCTCCTGGCCACTCGATAAAGAGTTTGTAGAGGTCTCCATGAGAAAGGAATATGCCGTCAAGCTTCAGTTCCCAGTTTCCCATCCCGACTGCCTTGAACTCATAGGCTCCGGTCCTTTTCCAATTGTTGAAGTCGCCGATCAGATGGATCTTGGTAGCATTCGGCGCCCACTCGCGGATAATCCATGAACCATCTTCCTGCTTATGAAGGCCATAGTAAAGATGATTGTTCACCTTTTTCGAGAGCGGCCCGCCTTCGGGACCGACGATCCTCTCCCTGGCGGCAAGGATGCGGGAATGTCGGGCTTCTATAGCCTCCGAGAATGGCTCCAGATAAGGATCAGTCTGGTAAATTTTCTTGAGTTTCTTCATTAACTTTCAATAATGCATAAATATACGAATTTATTTCCACATATACATCCTAAGGCTCGGGATTTGTTGGAAACGGGGAAAAAGACTAAATTTGTCAGATTGTATCCAGTTAAGAGATGAAAGACCTCCTGAAAAGATTCTGGTTTCCGGCCATAGTGGTGTGTGTGATTGCATTTCACGCAGTCGGTATGGGCGTAGGACCTTCTGAAGGAGACCCCGGGTACGGATTCATCTCTGCAACCAGGTCTCCGAAACCGGACACGATCAAGTACAAGAACCAGTTCATCAAGAGCGGGCAGGACCGTTCCCTGACCGACACCGCTTCCTGGCTGACTCCGATCGACACGACTCCCCAGCTCACTGCAAGGGACACCATATTCCCGCCGGACTCCCTGAAGGACATCGACCCCTTCAGGTACAAATACTACGTCGCCCTGATAGATTCCCTGACCCACAAGATAGTCAGCGACTCCCTCAAGCAGGCCGGCGATTCCCTCGACTGGCCGGTACTTGACTCCCTCTATGAACTGGAGGCTGCCGCCAGGAAGAAGGCAGCCTACGACGAATGGTACAACAGCCTTTCAAAGGATGAGAAGAAAAAACTCGAGATCGAGAAGAAAGAACGTCTCCTCAGGCAGAAGGCTGACAGCATCCAAGCCGTAAAAGACAGTCTCGGAGCCATAAGGGACAGCATCAGGGAGAACACCCCCAGGATCCTGGAATCTTTCGCCGTACCTGATTCCTTGCTCTACAAGAGGATCATCCAATGGACCCATGAGCGGGAATTCCATAAGATGGACATCAAGGATCCCGACACCACCTACAACTTCAGGTTCTACGACTATCCTTTCTACCGCAAGGACGTCAATGCCACGTGGCTCGGAGTGGCCGGTTCCGCCCTGCAGTACTACAACTATTTCAACAGGACCAGCGAGAACGGAGTGTCTTTCTACGACCCTTATGAGTCCTGGACCTATTCGGCCAAGACTGTTCCCAACTACAACACCAAGACGGCCTACACCGAGCTTTCCTACTTCGGAACGATCTTCGCCAATTCACAGAAAGAATCCGACAACCTGCACATCCTGACAAGCCAGAACATCTTCCCGGCCCTCAACTACACCTTGGAGTACAACCGGTTCGGAGGCAACGGCATCATGCAAAACGAGAAGACCACCAACAAGACCTTCTCTGCAACCACCAACTACCTTGGCAAGAAGTACCTGATGCATGCAGGCTACATCCACAACAAGATCATACGCAACGAAAACGGTGGAACCACCGACAACATGATGGTCAGGGACACCACCCTGGATGCCAGGGAATATCCTATCCATCTAACCAACGCATCAAGCACCACCGTACGTACCACGGTTTTCCTGGACCAGCAGTACCGTATTCCTTTCTCCTTCATCCGCAAGATGCAGTCAAGGAAGGATGACAAGTCCTTCAGGGAAAGGATAATGAATTCCGGAGACTCCACCCTTCTTTCTGTCGCTGACAGCCTGATAGCGGCTCACGCCGCGGAAAGGGAAGCCGCCTTGGACAGCCTGGGAGACGAGAACATCACGACTGCATTCATCGGGCACAGCACTGAATATTCAGTATTCGGACGGAAATACCTGGACCAGATTTCCACTTCAGACGAGATCGGCCGGCAGTTCTATCACGGCAATTTCTTCTACAACCCGGTGAATACCTATGATACCGCCAGGGTAGCCAAACTCGAGAACCGGATATTCCTAAGGCTGCAGCCCTGGTCTGAAGAGGCGATCGTCTCCAAGCTGAACGGAGGCCTTGGCCACAGGCTCACCAGCTGGTACAACTTCGATCCGTCATTCCTCGTCGGAGGAAGCAACACCAGATGGAGCTCGACTTTCGTCTATGCCGGAGTCGAAGGGCAACTGCGAGACTACATCCATTGGGATGCCACAGGAGACTACGTATTCCTTGGAGATGAGATGAACGACCTCTCCCTCAAGGCAAACGCTCTGTTCACACTCCATCCCTTCCGCAGGGCGAAAAAGAGTCCTGTGTCCCTCAACCTGCATTTCGAGACGACACTGAAAGAACCCGAACTCTACCACAACCACTATTTCTCCAATCACTTCAAGTGGGAGAATGACTTCGACAAGATTTCCACGACGAAGCTTCAGGCCAGGCTGGACATCCCCAGATGGAAGATCGGAGTCGAGGCCGGCTACGCCTTGCTCGACAAGAACATCTATTTCGATTCCCTGGGTGTCGTCCGTCAGAACACTTCCCCCATGAGCGTGCTCAGCGCCGCCCTGACCAAGGACTTCGCATTCGGTCCCCTTCACCTTGACAACAAGGTCCTGTTCCAGGTCTCCTCCAACCAGGATGTCGTCCCCGTGCCGACCCTGGCCGCCAATTCAAGGGTGTATCTCCAGTTCGACATCTCGAAGGGTGTCATGAAGATGCAGCTGGGAGCCAACGCCTGGTACAATACCAAGTACTGGGCCCCGGGATGGAATCCGGCTGTCGGAGTGTTCTACAACCAGAAAGAGGAAAAGTACACTAGCGGCCCTGTCATCGATGCATTCGTCAACGTCCAATGGAAACGAGCATGCATCTTCGTCAAAGTCGAGAACATCGGCCAGGGATGGCCGATGGACAAGGCAGACTATTTCAGCGCCCACCACTACATCAGGACCCAGAGAGCCCTCAAATTCGGCGTTTACTGGCCTTTCTATCTACAGCCTAACCAGAACAGGACCGTCGAAGCCGGTGCTGCCTTGGCGGGCGGAGGTTCACGCAGACATTAAGACGGAGGGATGGGAGTACGACGAGTTGTAAAGAAATTCCTCAAATACCTCGCCCCGACTCTCGTGGTGCTGCTGATCATACCTTTCAGCGGCAGGTACCAGAGCCGCAAGGCCATCGATTCTTTCAGGGATGGCCCCCTGCGCTGCGCCTTGGCGCTTGGCGAATTTGACAAACTCTCCAAGGGCTATCTTACAGGATTCAATTACGAGCTTCTCAAACAATTCGGAAGCATTCACTGCGATTCCATCGAAATCTTCCTGGGAGAGGCCTCGGCCTCCTACATGGACTCCCTTCTCGTGGACAGCCTCGACATACTTGTCATCCCCGGCCAGGCTGCAGACGACCAGGAAGGCCTTTCTGCCATATTCCCGATAGACACTTCGGTGGCATGGGTAATAAAGAAGAACCCGTACAAAGGCCGCGAAATCATCCATTGGGCTAATTCCCTGAAGAATTCCGAAGATTACCCGAAAATCGTAGCAAGGTTCTTCGATGGTTACAATCCCTACAGGAACACCCGCAAGAATCCATCTATCATTAGCCCATACGATGCCCTCTTCAAGAAAAATGCGAAGATCATAGGATGGGACTGGAAGCTCCTTGCCGCCCTGGCCTGGAACGAATCCATGTTCAGGATCCAGGCTCGCTCTCCTAAAGGTGCCCTCGGATTGATGCAGATGATGCCACGAACCGCCGGCCGCTACGGAGTGGAAGACGTGCTCGACCCGGAGAAGAACATCGAAGCCGGAGCCCGCTACCTTGTAAGGCTGAAGAACATATTCAGTGCCTACACTACCGATCCAGACATGCTCACCAGCCTCACGATCGCTGCCTACAACTGTGGGGAAGGAAGGGCTCTTGAAGATCTTGAAGGGAGGGAAAGAAGTTCGGAGACATCGGCTTACGTCAAAGGCGTCCTGAACCTCTATGATTTCTTCAGCGGAGTTGAACCAAGGTTCAAGGATGTAGTGGATTCTTTGACGGTCAACCTTCCTGACAGCCTCCTGGGAGAGAATGTCCTTGGGGAAACGGGGAAGGTAATCCTACTGGGCCCTGACAGTCTGGGCAGGGTCGACTCTGGCAATGAACAGGCAGGGGATGAGGAGAAGGACCATGATGGCCAGGAATGACAGCACATCAGCTGCAATCACTCCCGGAAGGTTCAAGTGAACAGGGACGAAGGAGACGAAGTAGTTCTCCGGATTAAGTTTCAGAAGGTGAGTCCATTTCTGGATGAAGCAGAAAAGCAGGGCAGCCAGGTTGCCGATCAGGAGCCCTTTCAGCACGATTACGGAAGCCACTTTCAGGAAGACCTTGGCTATCGAGCGGTCCGTCATCCCCAGGGACTTCAGGGTTCCGATCGTGGAAATGTTCCTGAACAGCATGATCAGCAGCCCGGAAATCATGTTGAAACCTGCCACGATAGTCATCAGTATCAGGATTATCAACACATTGAAATCAATCAGTGTCAGCCAGTCGAAAATCTGTGGGTAACGGCTCAAGACAGAAGTGGCCACAAGCGTGTCATCGTCGTCGGAGGCTTCCTCTAGAGCCATCATCCCGACTTCGTCAGTCACCCTCCTGATTCCGGCCGAGCTCCTGGCAGAAGGGACGAGGGACATCTCCAAGGTCGAGACTTCATCATCGGACCAGCCGTTAAGCCTCCGGATGTCCTTGATGTCGGCAAGGACTATAATGTTGTCTGTACCATCCATGATGCCCTCATAGACATCCCTGACGACGAAGTTCCTCACCTTGACATTCTCGCCGACGAAGTAGGACAGCATCTTGTCGCCCGGATGCAAGTCAAGGAGCTGGGAGAGTCTTGTCGGTATGGAGACTCCTAGCTTGATGGTGTCGGATTCCTGTTTTTCAACCGGAACACCCTTGAAGAGGACCCCGTGGATGTTCTCCCCTTTCTTGATGATTCCTGCGCGATAGATTGCAGGTGTCACCTGCCGGACTTCCTGGAGTGACTCGATTTCTGGAAGGAAACTGGGCTCGGATGAGATCGGGGACGACTCATTGATGTAGTTCAGGTCAACCGGCACCAGCTGGACATCCCCTGTCAAAGAGGAAATACCGTTCCGGATCTCCTCACGGAAACCGGAGGAGACCGAAACGGCAATTATCATAATGAAGAAGGAGATCGCAATGGAAAACATCGCGACCTTCCCTCCGAAACGGAGGCGTCTGGCTATGAAGCTGGACGCATCCATGGGAAACCTTACCAGATGTGGACCCTTTCGCTCTCCGGACGCCACATTGGATCACCTTCCTTGATTCCGAAAGCGTCGAAGAACGACTGGAAATTCTTGACGGACACATTGACCCTGTTGACGGCGAGGGAGTGTACGTCGAGCCGTGTACGGCGGGCGATTTCCTCGTCGGTGATGTTCTGTGCCCAGATGGCGCCATATGAAAGGTAGAAGCGCTGGTCGGGAGTGAAACCGTCGATCAGGCCAGGCTCCTTTCCGGCGATGGCATTGTGCATTGCCGTGTAGGCTATGCTGAGACCGCCATGGTCACCGATGTTCTCTCCAAGGGAAAGCTTACCGTTGGCCATGAGAGGAGGATTCCCGTCCTTGGCGGGAAGGACCTCGACGGCATCGAACTGGGCCGCAAGCACCTGGGCCTTGGCATCGAACTTCGCGGCATCTTCTTCAGTCCACCAGTTGGTCATGTTGCCCACCTTGTCGAACAGGCGTCCCTGGTCATCGAAGCCATGGGACATCTCATGCCCGATCACGACACCGATGCCACCGTAGTTGATGGCATCGTCTGCGTCCGGATTGAAGAAAGGAGGCTGGAGGATGGCTGCCGGGAAGCAGATCTCATTGGTGGAAGGGTTGTAATAGGCGTTGACAGTCTGCGGCGACATCCCCCATTCGGTCCTGTCGGTAGGCTTGCCAAGTTTGGAAATGTTGTCGGCAACGTACCAACGGCTGGCAGCCTTGAGGTTGGCATAGTAGCTCTTTTCAGGATCGATGTCCAGGGATGAATAATCCTTCCATTTGTCAGGATAACCGATCTTCACGGTGAAATTGTCAAGCTTCTCATGAGCCTTGACCTTGGTGGAATCGCTCATCCAGTCGAGTTCGTCGATGTGCTGGCTGAAAGCTACCTTCAGGTTTTCCACGAGCTGGATCATCTTCTCCTTGGAGGACTCAGGGAAATATTTCTCGACATACATCTTGCCGACAGCCTCGCCCAGGATGCTGTTGGGAACCTGCATGGCCCTCTTCCAGCGAGGTCTCTGCTCCTTGATCCCGGACATCTGCGTGCTGAAGAAATCAAATGATGCAGCATAGAAATCATCGCTGAGAGAACCAGCCGCACCGCTCACAAGCTGCGCAGCCAGATAGTCCTTCAGGACGGAAAGGTCCTCGTTGGAGAAATATTCCGCGAACTTTGTGAAGAAGCTGGGTTCGCCGACGACAAGCTTGTCCTGGGCAGGAATGCCGCGGGCCTCCAGATAAGCCTTCCAGTCAAAGCCGGGGAAGGAGGAGACAAGGCTCTCAGAGCTGTAGACATTGTACTGAGCCTGGACATCCCTTTCCTGCACGCTGGTCCAGGAATTGAGTGCAAGCACATCCTCAACTGCAAGGGCATTTTCCGCCGCCTTCCGGGGGGATTCCACACCAGCAAGGGTGAGGACCTTGCACAGATAGTCGCAATAGCCCTTCTTTATAGCGGCGTTGGAAGCCTCAACGTAGTAGTCCCTGTCGCCGATTCCCAGGCCGCCCTGGCCGAAATACAGGATCTGGCTGTCGCTGTCTGCCATGTCAGAACCGACATAGGCTCCGAAGAACCCGCCTTCGCCGCTGTCGTGCATCTTGGCAATCAGTTTGACAAGGGCATCCTTGTCTGGGATTGAATATATCTCGGCAAGGTCCTCCTTCAAAGGAGCGGCACCTTCACTGTTCAGGCGGACGGAATCCAAGCCCTGCTTGTATAAGTCGGCTATCTTCTGTTCCACTGACCCGGCGGTCGTCTTCATGGTCGTCATGGCAGAGAACAAGTCGTTCAGCCTCTCCACGTTGTCCTCACGCAACTGGTCGAAGGAACCGAACCTGGCATATTCAGGCTTCAGGGGATTCTTCTTCTGCCATCCGCCGGTAGAATACTGGTAGAAATCGACGGCCGGAGAGACGGTCGTGTCAAGGTTGGAAAGGTCGATTGCAGGCACCTTCACCTGCTTCTGGCCGCAAGCCGCAAAGGCAAGAGTTGTCATCATTAGAATCAAAGCTTTTTTCATGACTTCCGACTTTTGAATATTCATTGTCAATCTGCAAAGTTATCAATTATTTTACGATATTTGCACTCCGTTTCAAAAGGGGTATGGGAAGTATCATCAAATTCCTCAAAGACTGGATGCTTCCGGTGGCCATAGCCGCCGGCATCCTGGTATGTCTCCTGCTCCATTTCATAACCCCTCTGGCCGCAAACATTGAACCTGGGTTCACTAAGGTTGCAAAGGACATCCAGCCGATAATGGTTGGCGTGATGCTCTTCCTCCAGTTCAACAAAGTGTCTCCCAAGGAACTTAGATTCAAGCGCTGGCACCTCTGGCTCGTCCTGTTCCAGACCCTGCTGTTCGTAGCTCTGGCGCTCATGGCCACGATCCTTCCGCACAATGAACTGAGGATCCTCATCGAATGCGCGATGCTGTGCTTCATCTGCCCCACTGCAGCGGCGGCTGGAGTGATCACTGACAAGCTAGGAGGCAGCCTTTCCGACACCGTCACCTACGTGGTCCTCATCAACGTGATAGCAGCTTTCATCATCCCGCTTATCATTCCGATGGTTCATCCTGCAGAAGGGACATCATTCCTGACAAGGTTCTTCTCGATCTGCATGAGGGTTTTCCCCCTGCTGGTTTTCCCCCTGCTGCTGGCATGGCTGATAAGATACACCCTTCCCAAGCTGCACCTCAAACTCCTCGGAATAGTCGGCTGGGCTTTCTACATCTGGGGAATCACCCTCTGGCTGTCTATATACCTCGCTTGCAAGGCCCTGGTCACCAGCGGGATACCGGTATGGGCAGCCTTCCTCATCTGCATGGTCTCACTCCTGTGCACAGCCGCGCAGTTCTGGTTCGGAAGGAAGGCCGGAAGACTGACTTGCAAGAAGGAAGATGAAGGATCCAGGACTGCCTGTGCCATCACAGCCGGCCAGGCATTGGGACAGAAGAACTCAGGGTTCCTTATCTGGCTTGGATTTACATGGATGACCCCGGTCACTTCGGTTGCCGGAGGGCTCTACAGCATCTGGCAGAACCTGTTCAATTCACTTGAACTCTACGAACAAAGGCACCACAAGCGCCTATAGCGATGACAAGCGGGCCTGAGCGGAAGCCTTTTCGGTCTCATCCTCAGTCACCCTGATCAGCATGGGAAGATACTTCTTCTCTAGTTTCACGTTCTTGTCGCTACGCGCCAGAAGGACGCAGTTCTTGATGGTAGCGTAATCGTCAGGCCTTTTCTTGAGAACCTTGTTGTACATCTTGAGAGCTGTCTTGCTGTCATGCTTGTACACAAGGTAATATGAACCGATATTGGTCATGTACTCATAGGCATCCGGATAGTAGGTAAGCATCTTCTCAGACAGATCCTTGAAAGCTTCGTAGGAAGACGGAGTACCTATAAGATAAAAAGAGTAGCAGCATTCCTGGACGACCGCCGGGAAAAGAGCCTTGTCTGACACATAGCCGGGATACTCCCACTTTGGATGGCTCTGGCCATCATAATCGACCAGTGCCTTCAAGCCTGCAAGGGCCATGTCTGGGCTGTCCTTCTCATAGCCCAGCAAGGCAGATATCTTGTAGATCCTGAAATCCAGCCTGTCCTGGTTCAGCTCAATCGCCTTGTCAAGCGCCTGGGTAGCCTTTCCGAACAATTCGTCATCATAAGTGCTGACCTGGAAATAATTCACATCCTTCCCAAGCGAATCCTTAAGTGTAAGGACGGGAGCATTCCCAAGGTACCGGTTCCCTTCCTTGACCTCCAGGTTATCGGTACGGCTCTTGGAAAGGTAGTAGGCGAATTTGCCGATAAGCATCTCCGTGTCTTCGGGATAGTCTTTCTCCCAACGCTGAAGCAGCGTCTCGATGCCGACTCCGGTCGCACCAAGTTTGGAGACAAGCAACTGGTAGCGGTCTGAATATTCTTTCTGAGTTGTCTTGGTCTGCGCCGCCATCGGCAGGATGGCCAGCATGGCCACGATCAAAATGAGTATCCTTTTCATTTCAGATGTCTGTTCTTATCCTTCTGTTCTGAGGATGGAGGTTGTTCCACCTCTTCCCTATATTCTTTACAAAACCTAACGGGTGGCCATGATAGCACACTAGGAGGTAGCCTTCCGGATACCCTTCAATGAATATGCCGTCGCGGTGGAGGAAGCGCAGGGAAACTTGCAAACCAAGTTCCACGGCGGGATATTCATCTTTGGGAGGAAATATGCTGAGGGCCCAGTCCGGTGAAGGGATAAAATCTTTCCCTTTGAATATTCCTTTATTCAATCCGCTCCGGATCGGACGTAGCGAAGAAAGGTCTTCCCGTGCAGCACGAGTCGGGGCAGTCTTCGTGAGCATGGCCGCAAACTGGCCTTCACCTTGGACGAAACCGGGGACGAGCAAGCCTCCAGTACGTGTGGGAATGACCCCGGGAAGAGACATGTAGTCATGGCCAGCCAGCTCCGCTCCGAGTTCTGATGCAACCCAGAGAACACTCCCGTCGTTTTCCGCCTCCTCGAAAGTACATGTCGAATAGACAAGGAGTCCTCCTTCCCTGAGGGCAGGCCATGCATCAGCCAGTATCCTCCGCTGGCGGGAGGCACAAAGATTGACCGCCTCCATCGACCAGTCTTCCACGGCCTTGGGATCTTTCCTGAACATTCCTTCTCCGGAACAAGGAACATCAGCGACCATGATGTCGAAATAGCCTTCAAGCCGGCTGAATGCCTTAGGGTCGCAACTGGTAACGATCACGTTTGGATCGCCCCAGACGGCCACATTGTCGGAAAGTACCGACGCACGTGAGCGCATCACTTCATTGGCGACCAGGATGAATCCGTCTCCGAACCGTTCCCTGAGTGATGAGGCGAGGTCCGTGGTCTTGCCTCCGGGAGCGGCGCAAAGGTCGAGAACCCTGACGGGACGTCCAAGGTCAGAGAATCTATCCAGCTCGTGACGGACAAGGTGCCCGACAATCATGGCCGAAGAGTCCTGGACATAATAGCAGCCGGCATGGAACAGAGGATCCAGGATGAATCTGGGCCTTTCTGGAAGCATCCTTCCATACTCGCTCCACGGAACCTTCCCTTCTTCGTCCAAGTCGCTGCATTTAAACGGATTATATCTTATGGAGACAGCTGGAGGGACGTCAAACGCATCGAAAGCGATCCTGGCCCTCTCGGGACCGACCGCCCTCGTCAGAATGTCCATCAGGACCCTGTCCTCCAGACCGACCATCAGTTTTGTCCTTGCCTCCGGGACAACTCTTCCTGCATCTTGCGCATGGTCTCTTCATCAAGACCTTCGGGCATCCTGCCCTCGGACACGGCCACAAGGCCTTCCACTACCTTGTCGAGCATCTGCTGGATCTTGTTCCCGAGAAGAATCTTCATCATCAGGTTGAGGTCAGCATGGAATTCGATGTGGAAATCAGTCTTGGCAGGGCTGTCCGCAACAGGGTCGAAATGAAGGGCGCCGCCGAAACTGAACGGAGCTCCGCTGTCGATGAATTCAATCCTTGAATACGGAACTCTCTCCTTGACCATGATTCCGATCTTGAATCCCTGGACAGTGGCTGTCAGGGTGTCATAGTCTGCAACCACATCCTGCCTCTTGTCTTCGGGAAGCATCTGCATGAAATTGCGCATGTCCACGAAGGCCATGTAGAGTTCGAATGGAGATTTGGACACAAGTCCGTGTTTGCTTTTTATTTCTGTCGACATATTCTTTTATTTCTTGGATCATTATTTTCCCCAGCTGTCCGGATTCTCACGCCATTGGCGGAGCACTTCCTCGTCAGAAGGGTTGATCAGCCCTTCCTTGACCGCCTCTTCAATAAGCGCACCATAATCGGACAAGGTCGTGAGCTCGACTCCCTTTTCAGAGAAACGTTCTTCTGCCAGGCCGAATCCGTAGGTGAAGACTGCCACCATCCCAAGGACATCGGCACCAGCCTCCCTCAAGGCGTCAACAGCAGCGAGGCTGCTCATGCCGGTGGACACAAGATCCTCAATGACAACTACTTTCGATCCTGGGGGAAGCACTCCTTCAATCTGGGACTTTGTTCCATGGTCCTTTGGTTTTGGCCGGACATAGACGAATGGTTTCCCCATCCTGTCCGCAGCCAGGACGCCATGGGCAATGGCACCTGTCGCTACACCGGCAACGACTTGGGCTTCAGGGTATTTCTTTGCAGCAATCCCTGCAAGGGCGCCGGCCACCATGGAGCGAAGCGATGGATCAGAGAAAATCTTCCTGTTGTCACAATAGATCGGTGAATGCCACCCGGAGGCCCAGGTGAATGGTTCCTGCGGCCTCAACAAGACCGCGCCTATCCGAAGAAGTTCTGCAGCCAGTTTTCTGTCGATGTAATCCATGTTCTTCCAAATGATTTTTTAACTTTGCAGCCTAGCTTACAAATATAGCAAAATTAAACCTCAAGATGCATAAGATTTACCTTGAAAAGAGATGCATGGTAATCTGTTCTCCTGATGAGCAGGCTCTTTCGGATCCCAACTCGGTAGAGTTCCATCTTGGGGACGATCCGGACGTGTCTTCGCTGGTCCAGATGTTCGAGGGTTCCGATTCCCTGTCGAGGGTTTACATACCTACTTCGGACATCGAGACAACCTACCGGGATTTCTGCTCCAGGTTCAAGGAGGTAAATGCTGCCGGAGGACTTGTTTCCAACAGGCGTGGGGATGTGCTTCTGATCCGGAGGAATGATCTGTGGGACTTGCCTAAAGGACATCAGGAGGAAGGTGAAGACATCAGTGTGACTGCGCTCAGGGAGGTTCAGGAAGAGACCGGTGTCAAGCGTCTTGTCCTTCGTGATCTGATCTGCATCACCGATCATTGTTACCGAAGGAACGGGATATGGCACCTTAAGCACACCTGGTGGTACGACATGCTCTATACTGACCCCGTTGACTTGACTCCGCAACGGGAAGAAGACATTACCAAAGCTGCTTGGGTGGCCCGTTCTGGTCTTCCCGCCTACCTGAAAAACACCTATCCTTCTATCGTGGAAGTTTTCCGCGAGGCCAACTGAAACATTTTGGTGTGAAAGTCCGTATATTAAAAGTATCGCGGTTATTCATAGATTATGAAACTATCACAATTCCAGTACCTCCTTCCAAAGGAGCGGGTGGCCCAGGAACCCACCAGATGGCGTGACGAATGCAAACTCATGGTTGTCCACAAGGACACGGGAGAGATCGAGCACAGGCTTTTCAAGGACATCATAGATTATTTCGGCAAAGGAGACACCTTCGTATTCAATGACACAAAGGTGTTCCCCGCCAGGCTCTATGGAAAGAAAGAAAAGACCGGGGCCGACATCATGGTTTTCCTTCTGAGGGAGCTCAACCGCGAGCAGCACCTCTGGGACGTAATCGTCGATCCTGCCAGGAAGATAAGGATTGGAAACAAGCTATACTTCGGCGATGACCAGAGCCTTGTGGCCGAAGTCATCGACAACACTACTTCCCGGGGACGTACGCTCCGTTTCCTCTATGACGGGTCGTATGAAGATTTCAAGCAGTCCCTGTTCAGCCTGGGTGAACTACCCGTTCCTAAATGGGTTAAGGCTAAGGTAACCCCCGAGGATAACGAGAACTACCAGACCATATTCGCAAAGCATGAAGGTGCGGTGGCCGTCCCGGCGGCCGGAACCCATTTCAGCAGGGAATTGTTCAACAGGATGATCCTCAAGGACATCGACAAAGCCTTCATCACCGTCCACATGGGCATCGGCCAGTTCCGCAGGGTAGATGTGGAAGACCTCTCGAAGCACAGGATGGATTCGGAAAGGCTGATCATCCTCCCGGAAGCCTGCGAGGTGATCAACAAGGCCAAGAATGGCGGCCACAAGGTTGTCGCCATAGGTACCACAGTCATGCGCGGACTGGAGACCTATGTCACCACCACCCACGAGGTAAAGCCGTACGATGGGTGGACCAACAAATTTATATTCCCCCCCTACGAATTCTCCGTCCCTGACGCAATCGTTTCCGGCTTCCACCTGCCAGAATCCACCATGCTCATGGCAGTCGCAGCTTTCGGCGGTTTCGACAATGTCATGAACGCCTACAAGGTCGCCCTGGAGATGGACTATCGGTTCGGACCTTACGGAGATGCCATGCTGGTCCTCTAGCACGGCCCTCCACATTATTATTCATAAACTTAAACTTCTGAAAAATGGACAATCTCTTCCAAGAGAAGGCGTGCTTGTGCGCCTTGAACCGGATCTTTGGCTTTGAGCCAAGGATCGGACTTCGTCTTATCGAAACTTTCGGCAGCGCTTCCGATGTCTTCAGGCAGAACCGGAAGAAACTCACAGATGCCCTGGGGGCATATTCAAGTAAAGATTATTCATCGAAGATCACCGTCAGTGCCTTCGAGTCGGCCTCCATGGAACTGGAGACCCTCAGCAATGAAGGCTGCAGTTTCATAGGGATCGGAGAGGAGGGATATCCTGTCCTTCTGCGCGAGTGTGAAGATCCACCTCTGGGCCTGTATTTCAAAGGTTCAAGCTCACCAGAGGAGGTCTTCAACCAAAGGCCTCAGATCGCAGTCGTCGGCACAAGGAGCCTGACCAGCTATGGCAAAGAATGGTGCCAGAGGATCGTCCAGGCCATGTCCAAGGCCAGGACCAGACCCCTTGTAGTGAGCGGACTTGCACTGGGCGTCGATGTAACCGCCCACAAGGCAGCCTTGGATTCAGGAATTCCCACGGTAGCAGTCCTTCCCACCGGAATAGATGCAATCTACCCCCAACAGAATGAAAATGTCGCCGGGAATATAGCTTCAACCGAAGGGTGCGCTCTCGTCACGGATTATCCGCCGGGCACTTCAGCAATGAGGATAAACTTCCTCCGCCGCAACAGGATAATCGCCGGGATCTGCAGTGCCACGATCTTGATCGAATCGAAGATAAAAGGCGGTGGAATGATGACGGCAAGGCTGGCTGGCACCTACGACAGGGATGTGTTCGCTGTGCCAGGAAGGCTTGACGACCCCCTGTCCCAAGGTTGCAACATGCTGATAAGGGAAAACCTGGCCCAGTCCATAGGGGGCATCGCAGGCCTGATTGAAGACCTCGGACTCGGAAGGGTGTCCATAACCGCAAAGGACGGTTTCAGGGACGAGGTTGGAAAGCATTACGGAGAAGGCCCTCTCCTGAAGGCTGCCATGACGATCAAGTCCCACCGCGGAATCTCCGTAGATGAGCTATGCTCCATCCTGGGCATGCCTTACAACGAAACAATCAACCTGGTAACTACTTTGGAATGTGACGGATTCATAAGCGTCGACCTGCTGCAGCATTGCTCTGCAAAATATGTTTCCGACTTTTTTTAAGAAAAATCGTATCTTTGAAAGATATGATTTTGATAGACACTCACTGCCACCTTTCCGATGAGGCTTTCAAAGGTGAAGAGGAAGCCTACATCTCCAGGGCTGCCGAGGCCGGAGTCAAGATGATGCTCCAGCCTGACGTCGACAGCCGGGAAAGGGATGCCATGTTCGCCCTTGTCGACCGCCATCCGGACACGCTGCGTCCCATGCTCGGCCTCTATCCAGGATCCGTCGACACAGGATGGGAGAAAGAGATAGAACTGATGCTCAAGTACTCATCCAGGAAGGACATAGTAGCCATCGGAGAAATCGGTCTCGACTATCATGAAGGCAGGGAGTTCGAAAAAGAGCAGAAGGAAGCCTTAGAATGGCAGTTTGAATATGCCGCCACACGCGGGCTTCCGGTGAACATCCACCTTCGTGACGCCATGGGAGATTTCCTTGAGATTGTCCGCCGCCATAAAGGACTCAGGGGAAACATGCATGCCTACAGCGGAAGTTATGAAAGCTTCCTGGAACTGCAGAGACTCGGAGACTGGTACATCGGTGTGGGCGGAGTGGTTACATTCAAGAATGCATCACTGGCCGAAGTAGTAAGGAAAGTACCTCTGGATCGGATTGTTCTCGAGACCGACGCCCCCTACCTGACTCCCGTGCCCTTTCGCGGGAAGCGCAACGAGAGTTCCTATATTCCTTTGATCGTCTCCAAGATCGCCTCACTGAAGGGCATTTCCCCTGAAGAGGTCGCAAGCGTGACCACGAGCAACGCAAAACAACTTTTCTCGATATGAACGGATCTTCGATACTGATGATTTACACCGGAGGGACCATCGGCATGAAACAGGATCCTCTGGACCAAACCCTTAAGCCCTTCGATTTCGGACAGATACAAGAAGAAGTCCCCGAAATCCGAAAGTACGCTATGAAGATCGATTCCTTTACATTCGATCCCCTGATCGACTCCTCGGATGTCGACCCGACCATGTGGCAGGCTCTCGCAACCTTGATACGTGACAATTACGACCGGTATGATGGATTTGTGGTCCTGCATGGGACGGACACTATGTCCTACTCTGCTTCCGCACTTAGTTTCATGCTCGACAACCTTTCCAAACCTGTGGTTTTCACCGGCAGCCAGCTGCCGATCGGCATGCCAAGGACAGATGGAAAGGAAAACCTCATTTCAGCCGTGGAGATAGCTGCCGCTAAGGATCCTGAAGGTCACGCCCTGGTGCCGGAAGTGTGCATATTCTTCGACTCGAAACTTCTTCGAGGGAACCGTAGCACCAAGGTGAGTTCCGAAGATTTCATGGCCTTCCGTTCGCCCAACTACCCCTCCCTGGCAGAAGCAGGGATCAGCATCAAGTACAATACAGGAGCAATCTTGAAACCCGAATCCTGGACTGATCCGCTACGTGTGAATACGTCCCTGGACACGCGTGTTTCCATCCTCAAAATCCATCCGGGAATAACACCGAAAGTCATGCGGCACATAATGTGTGGTGACGAGACAAGAGCTGTAATACTAGAGACTTACGGGTCAGGTAACGCCCCATCCGGACAATGGTTCATGGACATTGTAAGAGAAGCCTCCGCATCAGGAAAAGTCCTGCTTAATGTCACTCAATGCATGTCCGGGACCGTAAACATGGACATATACGCAACGGGAAAGAACCTCAAGAGAGCGGGGGTCGTTTCAGGTTTGGACATCACCACGGAGAGCGCTTTGGGGAAGTTGTTCTACCTTATGGGCAAGAGCAAGGACAACGCCTGGGTTAAAACCCATCTGGAGGACAATCTTAAAGGAGAAATTTCAAAGTAACCCTTGCCTTTTGAAAATAATTTAGTAAATTGCAACGGTTTTTTGGAAGGTATTTGACTATTCACAAATCTGGAAAAATATAACTATTTAATACTTTATTAATTAAAACACACGAAAACGGTTATGAAAAAGTTTTTCATGTTCTTGGCAGTAGCAGGTGCTCTTACCTTCT
>CADBMD010000125.1 GCA_902795735.1 uncultured Bacteroidia bacterium | reverse complement strand
CGCAAGAACAGACACAAGAAGAAGTAAGTCCTCTGTGTCTGCCATTTTAGCAGTTTGCTAGAAGAAAGAGGCTGAACGGGAGATCCATTCAGCCTCTTTTCTTGAGAAACCATTGTAATTTCCTTATGGAGTCTGAAAGATCAGAAAAGGATTTGATCGTCGATGTCACATCGACAGACGTTCACATCGCGCTGATGGAGAATCATCGGCTGATTGAACTCAACAAGGAGTCCAGCAAAGGGCACAGTTTTTCAGTAGGAGATGTCTACCTTGGAAAGGTCAAGAAGATACTCCCTGCGCTCAATGCTGCCTTTGTCGACATCGGAGACAAGAAGGAAGCATTCATCCACTACCTCGACCTTGGATTCTACTTTACGGCTTTCGATGAATTCGTAAAGAAGAGCAATCCCAACACGGATCTCGGAGAGTTGTACTCCAGGATCAAGATCGGTCCCATCCTGGAAAAGGAAGGGAGGATCGAGAACGTGCTGAAGCAAGGACAGATGCTGATGGTGCAGATCGTCAAGGAGCCGATCTCGACGAAAGGTTCAAGACTGACAGCGGAAATTTCATTGGCAGGACGCAACATTGTACTGATCCCCTTCGCTGAGAAGGTAAGCGTGTCCCAGAAGATCTCCTCGAAGGAGGAGAAAAGAAGGCTTGAGACACTTGTCAGGAGCATCCTCCCTAAAAATTACGGGGCTATCATCCGGACCGCGGCTGAAGGCAAGAATGCCGCCGTGCTGGTCGCTGAGTTGAAATCCCTCATCCAAAAATGGGAAGGATCCTGGAAGAAAGTCGCCAAAGACAAGGGCATCCAATTGCTTTTCACGGAGTACAGCAAGACCACCACAATCCTCAGGGATCTCCTGAACGATTCATTCTCAAACATCTACATCAACGATGAGAAAATCTTCGAGGAGACAAAGAAGTATATTTCCTTGATCGCTCCCGATCAGGAAAAGATCGTAAAGCTGTACGATGGCAAAGAAAAGATTTTCGACCATTTCGAGGTCACAAGGCAGATCAAGAGTTCGTTCGGCAAGGTGGTGCCGATGAAGCAGGGAGCCTATCTTGTCATCGAGACGACTGAAGCTCTGAATGTGATCGATGTGAACAGCGGCATCCGTGCAAAGACCTCCGACCAGGAGGAGAACACTTTCGAGGTGAACAAGATCGCTGCTGAAGAGATTGCCAGGCAACTCAGGCTCAGGGACATGGGAGGAATCGTCATCGTGGACTTCATCGACATGGAGTCAGGCGAGCACCGCAACGAGCTCCACAAGTACATGCAGGGGCTCATGGAGGCGGACCGTGCCAAGCACAATGTCCTCCCTCTTACCAAGTTCGGTCTCATGCAGATCACCAGGCAGAGGATCCGTCCGGTCACGGAGATCAACACGGCCGAAGTATGCCCTGTCTGTCATGGTACAGGAAAGATTGCCTCAAGCGTAGTCATTGATGAACAGATTGAGCGCAACATCGCTTACTATGTCGAGCATGGGAAGACTGACATCACATTGAAGGTGGGCCCTATCCTTGGTGCTTATCTGAAGCGTGGACAGACAATGCTTTCTGACAAGTCTTTCCTCGGGAAATGGAGGAAGAAGTACAAGTGTCGGATAAAGATTGAAGAGGTCACTGACTTCTCGGTCCTGCAAAATGAATTGTATGATGAGAAAGGGGACAGGCTTGAGGCCTGACCCCTTTTTTGATTCCCCTTCCTGTAATCCCAAGCACAGCGAAGGATCTGTTTCCCTGCGGAGCACTGTCATCCTGAGCACAGCGAAGGATCTGTTTCAATGTGGGGGCTGGTGGTGTGGAGTCCATAGGGGTTTGCACCGCCGCTTCGCGGCCCCACCGCTCGCTTCACTTCGTTCCGCTCCGGTCCCCCCTCTTAACCCGCCGAGGGTGGCAGTGGTGCAAGCCCCTACAGACTCCACCGCCCGCAGTATATCACAAGTCACCGCAAATCCCCAACCCGCCGAGGATAGCAGTGGTGCTAACCCCTATATACTCTCCATATATAGACCCGTGACGCTTATATCTCTTTTCATCAGCTAATTACCGAAAGGAGGTTGCCTCGAAATTAATGTAACCTCTTACCAGGAATTGACTTATAATCAATAAGACAGGCGTCACGGCTCGAGATCGTGGTCCCTTTTGGTTACCTCTAGAACTTCTTAACAGCGAAAGGCCACCTATCCTGTCTCGCTGCCATGCATCATGTCACTGAGTGGCAACAAAGAATCTTTTCTCTGCTGTCTTTGATCTTGTTGTCAGACCAAGTAAAAGTCTGTCAAGGATAGTGGCCGCTTATACTGCGCGGACACAGTTTCTTGTATTTTCGTGACCGGAGAGTTCGGTGGTGGAACTGGGCGGGCAGGTTTTCGACGAAATCGTGACCGGAGAGTTCGGTGGGAAACTGCGCGGGTCGATATTTGGCGGAAACGTGACTTTGCAGTTCGGCGGTGGAACTGGGCGGGCAGATATTTGTCGAAAACGTGTGGGGTGTCCCGAAGAAAAGAGTTAACCAAACTCTGGTGAAAATGAGTGGTTGGGGCGGAATCAGCGGGAGGAAAAGCGGCGGACAAGGGTGCCCAACAAGATAAGCAGGAACATCATGATGCAGATACGTCCTACGAAATCGCCATGGCTGACATAGAAAGTCTGGTCATCGGAAAGGCCAATCTTACCCTGAAGGATGGATTTCTCCCACCATCTGGTCTGATCCACGACTCTGCCCGAAGGATCGATTATCGCAGATATTCCGGTGTTGCCACAACGGGCTATCCACCTGCGAGTCTCGATTGCCCGCAATGAAGCATAGGAAAGATGCTGCCTGTAGCCAGGGGTGTCCCCCCACCAGGCATCGTTGGTGATCACGGTAAGGAAGCTGGCTCCGTCCCTCACATAGTCTGCACAGAATTCCCCATAGACGGACTCATAGCAGATGGCACAACCCAACTTGATAGCCCTAGGAACAGACATGGAATCTGCCTGCGAATGGAAAACAAGGGAAGAAGCCTTCCCATCTCCAATGCACCTCCCCATGACACCGCCCAGCATGTCGTCGATAGGGCGGAAGAATGCCGGATATGGGGTCATCTCTACTCCCACTACCAACTTGTTCTTGTGATATGTCTGGACCGGTTCCCCGGCCGACATTAGCAAGGCTGTGTTGTGAGACTCCACCCATGTGCCATTGCTAAGCTGCCTTGCCGTCTGGGAAGGACGTTCCTTTCCGGGAACATATTCCCACGAAGAAGCCCCGACCAAGAGACCAGAAAAGGGGCGGCCAGAAAGGAAACGGCTGAACCTCTCGACAGTAGGACTCGCGGAGACATCGTTCATGATGACGTCATTGGTGAAGGTCTCTGGTGCCAACAAGAGGATGGGACGATCTGCAGGTGCCAACTCCAACTGACTCAGCAGCAAAGAATTCTGTTCTTCCTGCGTATGTCCGCCGAACTTGTCATACACATCGATGTTGGGCTGGGCTATGAAGACATCCAGGGTTTCTTCAGGATCTTGCGGCCTGAGTGACAATGAGACTGCCGGAGGCAACAGGAAGAGCAAGATGATCCCCGCAATGGAGGCGAACCTGGCCTTTGGGTTGAATTCCTTCCACCTGCCGCTCCTGAAAGACATCAGCAGACCGAAAACGGAAAGGTTGGCAGCCCAGATCCACAATGATCCCCCGAGGGTTCCTGTGAACTCGTACCACTGGATCCAGGATGTAGTCCGCGCGAAGGAATTGCCGAGTACAAGCCATGGCCAGCTGATCTGCGCCCAAGTCAGATACCATTTTTCCCAAGCTATCCAGGCGAAAGCCAGGAACAGGTAAGGAAGGGCCCCTTTCAGGTATTTACGGCTCCATCGGAACAATCCGAAGACCAGAGACATCTGGAATGCGTTTGCGACACAAGCGAAGATACCTCCACCCACGGTTGCGTTGCAGACCCAGAATGTGGTGGCAGCATTCCACAGCAGGAAACAAAGATAATGATACCAGCAGAAGCGCTTCATGCCTGTCTCTGTCGCAATGTTCTCTGCGAAGAGAAGCGGGATAAATGCGACAAGTGAAACATACCCGGTTCCAGGCACCAGGAAAGGGATGCTGAGCAATGCGGCCGAAAGAGCCAGCAGGAGGAGTATCGAAACCTTCTTGGACATATACCGCAAATTTAATTCATCAGAGATTGAATTCAAAGCCCACGTTGATGACAAAACGATTGTCATGCGGCACCCTGACACCTTCGACCGTGTCAAAACGGTGGGTAAGCCGCCAGACTGCATCTATCCTGATTACTCTGAGGATATTGGTGATTCCGACTCCCATCTCCACATAGGGTTTGTCCAGTTTCTTCATCCCTGAGGGGAAAAGCATCTCCGACCCGAAACCCGGATCACCGACGATGCCGTTGTTCTCGTCCCGTATCGTGCCGTAGGCCGCCCTGAGGATGGCTATCTCCCTCAACTGAAGTTTCTTCAGCAAAGGAATCTTGCCCAGGAAGAAACCCTTGAAATCATGTTCCCAGAAAAGAGTAGCCCACCTGTCCGATGCGAATTCATAGTAGTCCATGCATGCGAAAGCCCTGCTCCTCAAGGTGTAGGTTCCGTTTCCTTCATGGATCTTGAGGAATGGATAAGGGACCGCTCCGATGATGGTGCCGGCATTGAAATCAATGCTGGAATTGCCTGCCGGAGGCACCCTCCACGTGTAGTGGACATTCAGTTCGGGACGGAAGAAGGTGTACTCGTTCTTGCCGATTCCTTTCATGGAGCCGATCAAGTCGATGGTAACTATGGGATATTCAGTAAAAAAGTAATGCTTTTCGAAGACGCCCCTCGTGACAATCTCGTCCTTGGAGAAACGAAGCCGGAGGTGAGCCTGGTTGTAACCGACGGAATTGAACCATGTCCCGTCAGTCCTGACCATGGGAACATATTCATTGGAAAACACCCTGCGGCTCTCGAGCGCCATGATCATGTTGGTGTTCTGGGACCACTCGTAATGATAGGCAAGCGACAGGTCGTTTATCATGCTGAGCTTCCGCCCTCCCCTCTTGGTCAGTATGGAAGACATGATGTCCCCGTTGCCGAATCCGAACGAGCCTGCCCCGAGCTGAAGGACATCATGCTTGTAGGAGAAAGCCAGCTTGCGCATAGGCATGTTGTTGAACACGCGCTCGAAAACCACCCCGCCCTTCGGGGCTTCATCCTTGAACCCATAGGCCCCGTATCCCATAAGCCTGAACTTCCGGCTCAGGTCCTTTGTGGTCTTGAACCCCATCTGTACCCGGTTCCCTTCCAAGTCATTGAAACTGAAGGCAGAAGAATATGGACCTATGCCGATGTGCCTGAAATTGTAGAATCCGTTCACCAGCATGTCGACAAGCTTTTCGGTGCCTTTGTACAGAGGAACGCTCTTTATCGAATCCACCATCTCGTAGATTCCCTGCTCCTTGGCGCTCAGAGGGTACGGGCGGGCATTCCTCCAGTACTCCTCGTCGCTTGTAAGGACGTCCTTGCTCATCAGGACCGGAGCCTTGTTGTCCAGCAGCCCAAGAAGGCTGCTCCGCATGAAGGATGGCTCGGAATAGTTGACCAGCCTGTTGCCGATGAAGGATATGATCTTTGTAGAATCCGACATGGTCACGCTGAAGTCCATGTAGATGCGCTCCTGCTTGTAGAACCATACAGAGTCCCCGACGAGGGTGTTCTCCACGTCTATGGCAAGGTCTTTCACCCAATTGACATTGGAACCTTTCTTCAGTTTCACATGTATGTCACGCAGGGCGAAGTCGGCAGCATCTATGGACATCTCCCCGTCGAAAGTCGGGGACGAAACCCACTTGGATGGATGGAAACGGATCTTGTAGGTCTTGCGGCCATCGATGCCGAGACTGTCTACCAGATAATAGTTGTAGTAAGTAGACCCGTTGTCGGAAAGCGGCGAAGGAATCTCGACCTGGAATATATTGATATGGTCTTCGTAGAAATTAGGCTTTACGTACAATCCCCCGGTGAACTGCGCCACCGTCTTCTCTTCGTCTATTCCGGATATGCGGCTGGCTCGGACGATCTCCTTGCGCAAAGATGGATCATCCTTGGAATAGAAAAGATGGGAATTGGCCTCGGTGATCATTACCGGAAGATAGGGCTGCCCTGACACCAAGGAGGTGTCGACATATTCATAGACGAAATGGAAGTCCTTAGGAAGAAGGTTCCTTACAAGGGGATTCTGGGGATTGACCAGGTCGAATTCATTCTTGCTGTAGATCTCACAGTCATATTGGGGCCTGAATTCGGGATTGTTCCTCTTCTTGGCTTCCTTGATCCTGCCCAGGATATATTTCATGTAGCGGTCATCCGGCTTGATGACCGAAGCGTTAAGTTCATTGAGCAGAGGATTCAGCGAGAAATTGACAGTGTTGAAACGATGGGGGCTCACATGCTTGACTTCTTCTTCATAGCCAAGGCAGTAAGCGGAAAGGAATTCGAGGGTGTCTACCCTGGTCTCAAGCGCATACCATCCATCTATGTCGGTGGTCACTCCAACTGAAGAATTCTTGAAGTAGACTCCGGCAAAGGGGATGCCTTCCCCGGTGACCGCATCGACGACGCGTCCCTTGACCTTGGTGGACTGGGCCGAAGCATCCAAGGACAGGAAGGAGAAGGAAAGGATTGAAAGGTATAGGAATATTCTGGAAAATCTCATCGGATACGGTCAATCTTGAGCTGCTGGATCTTGTAGCGGTCCTTGCAGTTGCTGACGAAGATTGTGACCTCGAAAAGTTCCCCTCCGGCATTCAGATAGCCCAGAGCGTACTTGGAGTTGGACCTCGAAGCCGTATGATTGATCTCAAACGATCTGGGAGTATGTGAATCAAAGAATGACTTGAGGATCTGCTTTGCCTGGTTCTTGCTCGAATCGTTGGTGCTGGACATGATCGAGATTTCAAGGTTGTCGGCGAACCATGACGACAGGCTCTCTACATCCCCTTTCCCCAGATACTTGGAGATAGGGACAAAGACGTCATAGCTATCGTTTGCGGCGATAGCGCAGACAGAAACGAACATCGCCGAAATGACGATGAAAAGCTTTACAAATGTCCTCATGACAAGCTGATTTGTTGCAAATACCGAGCCACTTTCTTATTTTTGCAAATGATGAAGATCTCTTTGCTAACCGTCGGAAAAACTGACATTTCGTGGGTCAGGGAGGGTCTGGAGACATATTCAGCCAGGCTTTCCCGCTATGTGCCGTTCAGCATCCGGGAGATACCAGAACTCAAGAACACCTCCGCCCTGTCGAAGGAACAGATCAAGGAGAAGGAAGGAGAATTGATACTTAAGAACATAAGGACGTCCGACACCGTCATCCTCCTCGACGAACGCGGGAAAGAGTACCGTTCAATCGAATTCGCAAAGGAAATCGAGAAACTCCTTTCCGGTGGTGGCAAAGATATTGTATTCGTGATCGGCGGGGCCTATGGCTTTTCAGAAGCGGTCTATTCCAGGAGCAACGGACTGGTGTCCTTGTCCAGGATGACATTTTCGCACCAGATGGTGAGGACCGTATTCACCGAACAGCTGTACCGCGCTTTCACAATCATCAAAGGAGAACCTTATCACCACGAATGAACAAGAAGCGGCGTGGCATACACAAGTATCTGGTCTGGGGGTCGCTGGCTTTGGCCATTATCCTCCTGGCCCTCTTCCTGCCGTCCCGTAACCATCCCGACACGGCCAGGGCCGCGTCCAGGACTGAGAAAGCCCTTTCGAGAAGGATGCAATCTCTCGAAATGCACATCTCAAAGTGCCTGAGCACCGATAAGGATGAGTGGATCGGACATTTCGAGCTTCCCGATGACATGGTCATCTACCGCTACATAGATGACACCCTGCAGTCTTGGTGCAACCAGTTCCCTGTCAAGAACGACGACATCAGCAACAGGGTTGTCTACCAACGGCTCACCAGGCCAAGGGAGAGCATCTCTTCACCACTCGCAGAAGTCGGAGAGGATCCAATGCTTGTCAACTATGGCCAGAAATGGTATCTGGTCAAGGCTGAGACACTCGGTCCGCGCAAGGTCATAGCCGGACTGGAGATCCTCAATTCCATGAACGACGATGACATCGCAGGGGCCAATCCACGGCTTCGGCTGGGAAGGAACTATTCGATAGTACCGCTCTCGGAAAACGGAGGATCCGTCGTCAACCTTGACGGCAAGCCTGTCTTCAAGATAGTTTCGAACTCCATTACAGGCACGGGATTTCTTGGGGAGAACCCTAACAATAACAACATGCGGATCTTCTCCCCTACCATCTACGCTGACGGCAAGTTTTTCAATTCCCTCGGTGCGGTCATGATAGTGTCAGGAGTGATCGTACTGGGAATACTCCTCCTGTTCATGTTCAGGAGGAAAATCTACCGGAAGGTACTGCGGTCGGCACATGAGAAAAGGTACACTATCCTCTGTGCAACAGCCCTGCTGCTGATAATGGCCGGGGTTGTCCTGTACATACATTTCATTCTCCGGAGCATCATCCTGAACTCGAGCATAAGGCTGGAGCTATACAAGATCAATGACTTGAGCGTCTACACTCTGCTTGTGTACCTGATGCTGACCGCCCTGCTGATGACGATCCCCCTGCTTGTCCAGATGATGATGCCGGCACTGAAAAGGCTGACAGGACGCAGGATAGACTTCTACACGGTTCCTGCGATATTCGCCACGGCCGCCCTGTTCGCCGCCTACCTGGTAGTGATGGCCGGGATCCTCGGCTTCAGGAAAGAGAAAGACCGGGTGAACGTCCTCGCCAACAGGCTTTCCATGGAGCGGAACATCAGCCTTGAGCTGGACCTCAGGATGAATGAGGAAAAGATTGCCTCAGACCAGGTGATTGCATCCATCTCCGTGCTGGAGAACAGCGAAAGCATCATCCAGGGAAGGATAGTGGACAGCTACATGCCAAACCTGTCTCAAGACAACGACATAGTCGTGGAGCTGTTCCCCGAGAACGAGAAGGACCAGGAAGCAATAGCCTATTTCACCAGCATGGTGTCTACCGGGACTCCTATCGCCGAAGGCTCCAGGTTCCGCTACAGGAGGGATGCCGGAGGCAGGAGCTACTATTCAGGCAGCTTTGCCTACTACTATCCAGGGAACGGAGTCACGATGATGCTGGTGACGATATCCCCGAAATCTAACCGCGAAGACAGGGGTTATGCCAGCATCCTGGGTTATTCTGCTCCAGGTTCGGTCCTTATGCCTGCCAACTATTCATTCGCAAAGTATTCTTCCGGCAAGCTGGTGTCTTACACCGGCAATTATGCCTACCCTACCGTGCTGGATGAAGGACGACGCGAAGAACTGCTGGAGGCTCCCTCCGGAGTGGTCAGGGCAAGCGGCTACACCCATTTCATCAATGGTGTGTCAGATGAAGACCTGATCATCATCTCGCGCCAGAAGATCGAGGATTTCCTCTATGGCGTGGCCTTCCTGTTCCTGACCCTGATATTCTACTTTTTCCTGAGCCTGATCTCCTTGACCAGGCCCAAACCCAAAACCAAGGAAAAGAATTACTACAAGTCCAGGATTAGCGCTGCGATGATGCTTGCGCTTGTGATGACCCTGATTACCCTGACCGTAGTCAGCGTCCTCTTCGTGTACAGGCGCAACAATGCCAACCTGTGGTCCTCCATGGCCGACAAGATCAATTCCCTGCAAACCCTCCTTGAAGCCAGGAGCAGATATGCCCAGGACTACACGGCCTTCAACACCCAGGAAGCTGCCACAGTGATCGAGGACATAAGCAACACGATGAAGTCCGACATCACCCTCTACACCACTGACGGGAAAGAGTTCCGCTCCACCACTCCCGAGGTGTTCGAAAGGATGCTGCTCGGATCGAGGATGAACCAGGAAGCTTTCGAAAACCTGATCTACAAGAACCGCCGCTACTACATCGGCAGGGAAGAAATCGGGAGCAAGAAGACCTGGATACTATATGCGCCTGTCTTCAACAGCCAGGGCAAGATGATTTCCATCATGGCTTCGCCGTACACGGACGGAAGCTTCGATTTCAAGTCAAAGGCCGTCATCCACTCCATGACGCTTATCACCGTGTTCATCTTCCTCCTCCTGCTGGCCAGGTATCTCATGGAGAGAGCCGTCGACAAGATGGTGAAGCCTATCAGCGAGATAGGACGAAAGATGAACGAAGTAGACATCAACAACCTGGAATACATTGTCTATGAAAGGGATGATGAGGTTTCCACCCTGGTACGTGCCTACAACTTGATGGTCCATGACCTCTACAACTCCACCAAACAGCTGACCCAGGCTGAGAGGGACAAGGCTTGGGCCACCATGGCCCGTCAGGTCGCGCATGAGATCAAGAATCCGCTCACTCCCATAAAACTGCAGATCCAGAGACTGATAAGGCAGAAAGCCATCGGCAATCCCGCCTGGACAGACAGATTCGATGAGGTCTCCAAGGAAGTGCTTGGCCAGATTGACTTGCTGGCCGACACCGCAAACGAATTCTCCACCTTTGCAAAGCTCTACACTGAGGAACCTGTCGACATCGACCTGGACAAGCTTCTCAAGGAACAGGTCGACCTCTTCGACAGCCGGGACAACATCTCATTCTCTTACATGGGGCTCAACGGCGCCATGGTCTCTGGGCCGAAGCCGCAGCTTACTCGTGTGTTCGTCAACCTGCTTGGAAATTCCGTCCAGGCTATCGAGAATGCGCAGAACGAAGAAAGGGACAAGGGCGAAGAAGTCTCCATGGGAAGGGTTCTCGTTTCCCTGAGGCTCTCTTCCAAGGACGGCTACTACGACATAGTGTTCGAAGACAACGGCCCCGGAGTCAGCGACGAGAACCGGTCCAAGCTCTTTACTCCAAACTTCACGACAAAGAGCAACGGCACCGGCCTGGGACTTGCCATCTGCCGCAACATAGTGGAAAAGTGCAACGGAGAGATCTTCTATTCCAAGTCATTCTCGCTCAAGGGGGCCTGTTTCACCGTCAGGTTCCCAAGGAAGAAGTCCTGAATATCATGAATATATGGAAATAAAAGAGGGTGGCCCGGACGGAGCCACCCTCTCATATTCAGTTCCAGGGAAGACTAGTCTGTCCATCCAGGGTTCTGAGTCAGGTCAGGATTCATTTCACGCTCCTTCTGAGGGATAGGCCATGCGCCATGGTTCCCCTCAAGGGCTGAGACAGGAGTATTGCTGTAGTAGATCTTACCCCAGATCTCCATCAGACCGTTCGAACCGACCCTGGTATCATGGGCATACTGCGTGTAGTTCTTGAACTTGAGGTCGTACCATGTACCCCAGCGAAGTTCGTTGAAGTACATCGAATCCTCGCCGCCAAGTTCGCAATAGAACTCATTGCGGATCTTCTCACGCATTCCCTCCTGTGTGGAGACGTCAGATCCCTTGTAGCCAGGATCGCTGAGCTTGATGTGTCCGGCACGGGCACGGACCATGTCAACATACTGCATGGCCTCGCTTGTCCTTCCAAGTTCGTTGAGGCACTCGGCCCTGCGGAGAAGGATCTCGGCGTAACGCATCAGGATGATATCCTGGTCATAGACCCAACGGGTCGTGCACTCGTCGCCTTCGGTGACATACTTCCTCCAGAGATAGTAGAATGCCCAAGGGCAGTCTGTACGGATGTCGTAAGGCTCACCGGTGTCAAGGATGTAAGGCCAGCGAAGCACCCAGGTATGGTTGCCGACACCTGCAGCATTGCCATAATACTCGGCATAAGGAGTGATGATGGACATTTCCAGACGAGGGTCACGATTTTCGTAAGCCCTGCGGATACGAGCCTCGTTGCCATCGTTGAGATAATAGTTCTCCATGGCGGTTCCACCATCTTCGCAATATGCAACCATATTGTTGTAACGGCCGATATCCCACTTGGTCGCATCATTGGTTCCCCACCTTCCGGTAGTTCCATCCTTAAGACCATCGCGGAGGAAGAAGACTATCCTCTGCTCGGTGGTAAGGTCCTTATAGCCAGGGCAATATTCTTCCCAGTCGAATTGGGATCCGTCAGCATTCTCGAAACGCTCGACATAACCAGGGTTAGGCAGGAAGTTGTTCCATGCTGATCCTCCGGTGACACGGTTTCCATAGTGGATCGAACGGGGATTTCCCTGTCCGCTCTGAGTGATGCAATTGACCTTGAAGATGTGCTCATCGCAGCCTTCATTCTCAGGACGGAGCATCTTGAAGAAGTCGTCGTTGCCAGCGGCACCGTTTGAAGGGCTGTAAAGCTTGTAACCCAGGTTACCGATGGCCTCGAAGTCGGCAAGGGCCTTGGCCCAGTCGCCGATGTTCTGGTAAGCGATACCCCTGTAGGCATAAGCTGCACCCTTGCTCACCTTACCGTCATTGGTCTTGTTGGGAAGGTTGGGCTCGTTGATGCAGGCGGTCAGGTCAGAAATAACCTGGTCCCAGACCTGGGCCTCGGTACTGCGGGTAAGCTTGGCATCATCAGTACCGACATTCTCCGTGTAGATCGGAACTCCGCGGAAGAACATGTTAAGGTTGTAATAAGCATAGGCACGGAGGAAAGTTGCCTCAGCCTTCAGCCTACCCTTTTCCTTAGCATCCATTTCTTCGACGCTGTCGATGTTGTTGATAACGTCATTCGCACGGAAGACGATCTCATAATACATCCTGTACCTGTCGCTGACAGTACCATGTGAAGATGTCATGGATCCCTGGGTAACGACACATGAACTGCGCCAGTTCTTGTCGATATCCATTACAGAAGAATAGGTATCGAGCGGCGTAGACCTGTTATCGTTTCCGGAGTCGTAGAAACCACGGTAAAGGTCATTGTACACACCGTTCACAGCCGCACGTGCCAAGATAGGACTCTGCCACACGGTCGAACTCGCGAACTGGTTCGAGGGGACAGTATCAAGGCTGACACAGGAACCAAACAGTGCGCTAGCCGAGAAGGCTATTGCGATATATTTTACAATATTTTTCATATCTGTCAATTCATTAGAAAGTTATATTGACACCAAGTGAGTACTGACGAAGAGTCGAGTAAGCAGCATTGCCGGCACGCATCTCAGGATCCATGCCCGGGAAGCTTGTAAGGGCCCAGAGATTCTCACCTGAAGCGAAGAAACGCAGTCTTTCGACATAGAACTTGCGGGTCAGGTTCTGAGGAAGGGTGTAACCCAAAGTGAGGTTACGGAGCTTGAAGAAGCTGTCATTGAAGAGCCACCTGGTGGAAGCCTTGGTACTCTGGCTGTTGTTCTCCATCAGACGAGGATTCTTCGAAGTAAGGTTAGTCCTCGGATCGCTGGCATTGTCAGGATTATAGAAGTAGTGGTCGTAGGCGACACGGTCAGGAATGGCATAGCCGCTCACGAGGGAACTGGAGTTCTGGCAGGTCGCAAGGTAATAGACTGCGAAGCCTGCTGAGCCACCCCATACCATCGAGAAGTCGACTCCCTTCCAATTGGCATTGGCACTCAGACCGAAATTCCACTTAGGAGTCGTTGAGACGCCCTGGAACTCGGCATCGTTGGCATTACCATAAGTCCTGTCACCGTTGGCATCGGCATAGATGTATTCACCATACCACAGAGCGTTCTTGGCGACAGTGTTCTGAGGCTGGAACTTATAGCCTGCAGCCTGCATGGCCTGGACCCACTCAAGGTCTTCCTTCGTACGGATCATACCGTCCTTGGGACCACCGTTGGGATCGACAGCACCACCGTTGAAATAAGTACCGGTTCCCTTGTAGACAGCAGGAAGATACCACTCATTGATCATATGGCCCTCAAGGACACGGGTGGAAGATCCTGCTGAAACGGCACCAAGGTTCGACTTATCCTCAGCAAGCTGGCCTTTGTACTTGGAAACCCAGTTCTTGTTGTAGGCGACATTACCCCTGATGGAGTAATTGAAGTCGTTGCCTATGGTGTTCTTCCATTCAAGCTCGACCTCGATACCGCGGTTCGTAACCTCGGCAAGGTTCATGGTAGGAGCTGAAGCGAAACCGTAGACGTACGAAATGTCAGGAGCATAGAGGATACCGGTGGTGAGCTTGTTGTAGGCATCGATGCTTCCGGAAAGACGGTTCTCGAAGAAACCGAAGTCGAGTCCGATGTTGGTGACTGCGGTCTCCTCCCACTGGATTTTGTCATTTGCAATGGAGGTGATTGCAATACCATTGGCAGAAGTAGAACCGACTGCATAGTTCGCACCGTTGTAAACACTCTGCCATGCATAATAGCCGACGGAGTTGTTACCGAGCTTACCCCATGATGCCCTGAGCTTGAGGTTGTTTATGTCACTGACATTGAACCAAGGCTCGTCGCTGATCTTCCAACCTGCAGAGAATGAAGGGAAGAAACCCCAGCGATAGTCAGGAGCGAAACGGGATGATCCATCATAACGGAAGTTAGCCTCGAAGAGGTAACGGTTCTTGAATGCATAGTTCACACGGCCGAACCAGGAACGAGCGGTGTAGCCGTTACCATAACCAGTGGTGCTGTAAGGGTTGGCAGCATTGTTAAGGTCGTTGACCTTTGCATCAGTGAGGCCGAGTTTGCTCACATTGGTCTCCCTGTACTGGTACTCCTGCTCCTCATAACCGAGCATCGCTGCCACATCATGGCTTCCGAAGGTCTGGTTGTAATTGAGGATGTGGTTCAGCTTGTAGAAGTTGCTGCGGTTGTAGTACATGTAGGTGTACAGGGTTGCAGGGTCGTCGGCACCGGTGGTGTAAGTGTCCTTCTGGAAGGAATACTTACCAAGGGGCTTCGGAGCAGTCTTCTTCTCACGGCGATTATCCTGATAGGAATAATCGAAATTGTAGGTGAAGTGCTTCAGGAACTTGACCTGGGCGTACCAGGATGCGTTCAAGCTTGTCCTGAAATCATGGCCGACATTCCCGTCAGCATCCCAAAGAGGGTTGTGGGACTGAGGGTCTTCCTGGTCGCACTCAGGGGCACCGTACTTGCCGTCATATTCAGGATAGGTGGCAGGCACCATCTTCTGGGTCGAAAGGGATCCGAAGAATCCGGAACTCATCGAACTCACGTCATAGTTGGTGCGGTTACCCCAGATGCGGGTTCCGACACGCAGCCAGTCTGTGATATCGCTGTAGAGGTTGACACGGCCGTTGAAACGCTTGTAACCAGCATTGCGGACGATACCGGGATTGTCGACATAGCCGAAGCTCATGGTGTAGCCGCTCCTCTTCTCCTTGCCGTTGATGGTCACGGAGTGAGTCTGCTGCCACTTGTTGAGGTAGATGTAATCCCACCAGTCGATGTTAGGATAGGCGACATAGTTGGGATAGGCCTGGTCGGCAGAGAGCTTGCCGTTGGGATCCTTAGAAGCAGCGGCCCACTTCTCGATGTTGGAATCAGAGTAGATGTGACTTCCACCGACATTCTCGCGAGCCTCGTTGAAGAGGTTCATATAGTCGACATAGCTGCTGATGGTATGGATCACCTTGAAAGGCTCGCTGTAGGCGAAGTTGGCATCATAGCTCACGGACACCTTACCATCCTTGCTGCCGCTCTTGGTGGTCACGAGGATAACACCGTTTGCACCCCTGTTACCATAGATGGCGCAGGAGGCCGCATCCTTCAGGATGGACACGTTGGCGATGTCGGAAGGATTGACAGAGTTGATACCTGCCTCGACACCATCGACGAGCACGAGGGGACCGGATGAGTTGAGGGTTCCGATACCACGGATGTTCATGGAGATGGCCTCATCGCCAGGCATACCGCGTCCCTGCATGATCTGCAGACCAGGGGATGCATCGGTCAGGGCCTGGGTGGCGTTCACCATAGGACGGGATTTGGTCGAGACCTTGTCGAAATCAACAGCTGACACAGATCCGGTCAGGTTGACCTTCTTCTGGACGCCGTATCCGACAACGACCGTTTCCTCAAGGGCAAGGGCATCCTCCTCCATCGTCACCGCAATCTGGGCACGGCCGTTGACCGGCACCTCGACTGTCGTGTAACCGAGGTAGGACACTACCAGCGTCGCGTTGCGGGGAACGTTGGACAGCGTGACGGATCCATTGTCGTCCGTCATTCCGCCGTTGGTCGTTCCTTTGACCACGACACCGACTCCCGGAAGGGCACCAACGTTGTCACTGACAACGGTAGTGACCGTGATCCTGTCATTCTGCTGTGCGGAAACCGCCACGGGACGGAGTCCGAGAGGAAGCAGAAGCGACAGAACCGCTAAGAATCTAAATGCTTTACTCATTACGATTAAAGTTTTGTTAAATGGTTAAAAAAGAATAAAATATATGGTTGAAATCATTTCTTCAATATGGGTCCATGACCGAAAGGACTGGGATTGGTAAGGTTGAAGTAGGGCCAACCGTCGTTGGTCCAGAAAATCTTGTCAAGGATCAAGCATCGTCCGCTATAGTTGTTGCTGGCACAAAACGCATGATAGATCATCCAGTCCTGGCCGCTGTCATCCGTGATGATCTCTCCGTTATGTCCCGGCCCGACGAAGGCCGAAGTTCCGGACAGAATCGTATTACTGAAGCCGTAATCTGTAAGAGGAGTCCCGTCCGGGCCCAGATAGGGTCCCAGAACATTTCTCGAGCGAGCCACGACAAGATGATAGGTACTCTCGGCGCCGCTGCAGCAACTGCCTTTGGATGTAAAAGCATAGTACCAGCCTCCGCGCTTGTAGATGTATGTTCCTTCCATGTTGGTGCTGCCGATCTGGACTTTTGTGGCTCCTTCTTTCACGGAAAGACCGTCGGAGGAAAGCTCTATGGCCCAGATTCCAGACTTGGCTCCGAAACTCCCCCAGAACAGGTACTTATGCTCTCCGTCATCGAAGAAATTCGGATCTATGGAATTACCGACTCCCTGAGTTTCCATGTCGACCAGCATCCCAAGGTCAGTGAACGGGCCCTCCGGACGGTCAGACACAGCCACTCCGCTGGCGGAACGATCCGAAGTGTCCCAACAGCCAAGAGCATAGTACAACACGTACTTCCCGTTTATGTAGTTGATGTCCGGAGCCCAGACGCTGCTCTCACTCACCCACTCAGGACGGTTAAGCCCTCCGAAGGCATTCCCGAGAGCCTCCCAGTTGATCATGTCCTTCGAGCGGTACACAGGCAGATAGACCACCGTCGGGGTACCGTTGGTGCCGTTACGGGTAGAATAGACATAGAAATAGCCATCCCGCTCCCTGTTGTCTATTATGCTCGGGTCGGGACAGTTGTGTGCTATCACTGGATTCGTGTAGAAAGGACCCTCTTCTACCTCCTCTTCCACAACAAGGGGAGCTTTCTCGCGGCAAGATGACAACGAAACCAGAAGGGCGACCGTTATCAGCCTCCAGCATAATAAAGACAGATGACTATTATGCCTCACCTCGTCCCTACCTAAGAATGAACTGCTGGCTCAGCTCCTGCGAGTCGCCGGCATAGAAATCGATCGACACGCCCGACTTCGAAACGTTCATCTTGTAAGATCCCGCTGCAGGAGATACCGAGTACTGCTTCAATCCCGGACGGTACTCATCGAACAGGGCCGTCTCATCCTTCGGCGCAGAACCATTGTCAAGAGCTGTGACCTTCTTGCGCATCTCGCCGTATTCCGATGCACCCTGCGACGTCACCTCGTATTTCCCGAGCTCGTCACGGGACCACACGCTGTTCATCGTCATCTGTGTGATCCTACCGCCGTCGCCGTACCAGTCCGCAAACTCCGTACGGTGGATATGGCCGCACAGCACTATCGCATCTCGCTCCGCAAACAAACGGCGGAAATGACGACGGATCTCCGTGTCTTTCTCCGAACCGTGATAGAACCAGCGGCAGCTGCCGCAGTCGGCAGGAAGAACCGTTCCATGGATCACTATGAATGTGTAACGAGCGTCCTTCGTCTCCTCCAACAACTTCTCCACCTCTGCATCGTCAGGATTGTTGAAGTCCACCACTATGTAAGCATCAGGACCGATCCAGAAATCAAACGTCGTCTTGGTGATCTCCTTGCCAAGCTCCTGGCCCATACGGCCGGGCATGAACCTGTGATACGTCTCAAGGGCATCCACTCCGCGGATGTCATGGTTCCCGACCACCGTGACGAAAGGAAGACCGCCGAACTGCCCCTTGAAATTGTCCATCACGTCAGTCAGCATCTTCTGGTGTACCTCGCCCTTGCCGCAGTCGCCCTGGATGAGGTCGCCCATCTGGAGGACCATACGGGTGTTGGAGTCTGCTAGCTCGGTCGCACGCTTAACAAGGCGCGGACAACGCTCCCGCCACATCTCACCGTTACGCGCAAACTCCGCTCGCTGGACCCTGTTCAGCCATTCGACCTGTTCGTTGTAGTTGGAATGGTAAACTTCCGCCGGCTCGGTGTCAAAATGGGTGTCGCCCAATATGATCACCGAATACTTGTCGCGCATGTTCCTGCCGCCGGACTTCGATCCGCAGGAAACCAACACGGGGCTCAGCCCTAGGCCGAGCATACCGCTCGCGGACAAGGAAAGAAACTGTCTCCTATCCATTTTAATCACGTGGTTAGTATTTCACATTTTCACAACCAAATTTACAATAATTCAATAAAAATTCAAATGTTTTTTTGAGGTTTGCGCCACTGCGACCCGCGGCACGATAAAAAAAGGCCGACTCAACCGAGTCAGCCCGATAATTAATTGTTTAACCCTTTGGTAGCCCCACGAGGAATCGAACCTCGATTTAAAGTTTAGGAAACTTCCGTTCTATCCGTTGAACTATGAGGCCAGACCGGAGT
>CADBMD010000124.1 GCA_902795735.1 uncultured Bacteroidia bacterium | reverse complement strand
TTCTCTCAGTCTGATCCCGACAACGCTTCCTTTTAAAAGAAATCAACGCTCTCGATTTTTTTCTTGTTCTCGGTACTTGCTTGTACTAATCTTTCAAACTTTTCAATGATCTTGTTGCTTCATTTCGAAGCGGGCTGCAAAGATAACCACTTTTTCTTTCTTCGCAAACTTTTTTTTAATTTTTTTAGTACCAAACCGCTGGAACCGGCCCCATCCGGAACACAAGGTCACCACCCGAGATGATTTCATCGTACTCGATGTAGCCGCGCTCCAAAGGCTTACCGTTCAGGGTCACGCCCTGGATGTAGCGGTTCCCTGCACTCAATCCTTCGGCCTCTATGTGCAGTACTCCCCCACTCACCTTGACGTCAGCCTTTTCGAAGGCAGGCGCTCCGAACCAGAACCTGGTGGATGCCGGTTCGGCCTCATAGAAACCAAGGGATGACAAAACGTACCACGCAGACATCTGGCCCGCATCCTCATTACCTGCCAGTCCGTCATCGTTGTCATGGTAGAACTCATCGTACACCCTCCTGACAAGGTCGGCAGCCTTAGCAGGCTCTCCGGCCATCGTGTAGAAATATATGATGTGATGGCTCGGCTCATTACCATGGACATATTGTCCGATAAGTCCCGTGATGTCGCTGGAGACATTCTCTCCCTCGAGCTTCGAATCGGCAACGAACAAGGAATCAAGCCTTTCAAGGAACTTTTCCTTAGATCCGTAGAATCCGACCAGGCCTTCGTAATCATGTGGAGCGAGCCAAGTGTATTGCCAGGCATTGCCTTCGCAATAATCATTGACTGTGTGGTCGGCCCTGAAGGGATTGAACGGAGTCCGCCAACTCCCGTCCGACATCCTTCCCCTGGCAAACAAAGTCTCCCTGTCCATATAGTTCCTGTAAGAATAGCTCCTTTCACGGAAGAATCCGGCCTCATCATCCTTTCCAAGACAGGATGCGGCATTGGCGACTGCAGCATCAGCGATTGCATATTCCATGTCGGAAGCTACAGACTGGTTGTAGAGATCCGAAGGAATGTAACCATATTCCTTACGAAGGTCCAGTCCCCTGTCATCGCACATTGCAGTGTTTTTCAAGGCTTCCCAGGCAAGTCCCTTGTCAAAGCCGCCGAACCCTTTCACTACGGCATCGGCCACGGCGATGATCCCAGGATTCCCGACCATGCAGTCGGTCTCATTGCCCATCAGGTGCCAGACAGGGAGCCTGCCCTGCTTCTTGTAGATGTCCAGCATGGTGTTCACCATGTCTTTCTCACGCTCGGGCTGGAGGATTGTCATAAGAGGCATTTCCGCACGGTAGGTATCCCACAAGGAGAACGTGGTGTAGCGCGGCTCATCGTTCACATCACAGAACGTGGAAGGCACTATCATGGTGTGATAGAGAGCGGTGTAGAAGATGGTCCTTGACTGAGGATCGTCCGTCGCAACCCTCACTTTCGACAGTTCCTCGTTCCACTCCCGCCTTGCAGACTTCCTGACTGCCTCGAAGTCCCATAAAGGGAGTTCCGTCTCCATATTCAGTTTGGCATTTTCCTCACTTACAGGCGATAAGGCCACCTTAACCATGATCTGGCTGCCCTGGGAGGTCTTGAAACACGCCCGGCCATAGTTCTCTTTCGGTGTTTCGAACGAAGTGAACGGCTCGCTGAAAGTCGCCCAGAAGAAAACCTTCTGGTCCCTCGCCCATCCTGAAGAAAACCTGTAACCCTTGACAGTGCGGTCATCGACAACCTCTATCGAGGTGCCGGTCGCCCTGTCCCAGCAACCCCCGTTCTGAAGGTCGAAAACCACGGCAGCTTCATCTGAAGCAGGGAAGGTAAACCTGCTCAGGCCCACCCTGTTGGTCGCAGTCATCTCCGCAGTGATCCCATAACGGAGAAGAGGAACGCTGTAGTACCCCGGCTCTGCGACTTCCCGGCTCCTGTCAGCATAAGACCATAATCCCGAGACAGGATCATTTTCGACTCCGCGAGCATAGTTCACCTTTCCTGTGACTGGCATGATCGTAACATCGAACAGATCGCCTATACCCGTACCGCTGAGATGTGTGTGGGAAAAGCCTATGACGGTGGAATCGCTGGCATGGTAGCCTGAGCACCAGTCCCATGTCTGGGGGATGCTTGTAGGGCCCAGCTGAACTGCACCGAAGGGAACGCTTGCCCCCACGAAGACATGGCCATGGCCGCCGGATCCGATCCTGACATTGACATAAGAGGCCAAGTCAGAATCGCCTGAAGAAGAACATCCACTGGCGAGGATGGCCAATGCGGCAAGAATGGAGAGTCCTGGATATTTCATAGCAACAGAGTTTTTTCGTCCTGCTAATTTAAGATACTTTGTTGAATACACCTATAATTTAGCTATATTTGTGTGATACATTAACATGAATCAAGCCATGGCCTTTTTTACATTTCCTGGACAGCAGGAGCACAGACGGTTCAACTACAGGCCGATCTACTATGACAAAGACGAAGAAGAGCGCCGCCAGGTGTTCGGAAAAGTCGACGGGTCGCTCGACAAGGAAAAGAAAGAGGAGATAGAGAAGGGAGAGTACAAGGCAGGAGCCTACATCAGGGGTTCGCTCCGTGACGGTAACTATGCCAAAAGAAGTGCTGCGACCAAGGCACAGCAGATTATCGGCATAATCGGCCTGATCCTCCTGTTTGTCGTCATGATCTACCTCATCAAATTCTACAGCCTGCTCTAAGGATGGAACTTAAGATCCTGCCAGGCAACATAGCCAACATGATCGCCGCCGGAGAGGTCGTCCAAAGACCGGCTTCGGTGGTGAAGGAATTGATGGAGAATGCTGTGGATGCAGGGGCCGACCAGATTTCCGTGGTCATCGGGGATTCCGGCAGGACCCTGGTCCAGGTCATAGACAATGGCTGCGGGATGAGTCCCGACGATGCAGTCCTATGTTTCGAGCGCCACGCAACCTCTAAGATTGCCAGCGCAGAAGACCTCCATGAAATATGCACTTTCGGTTTCAGGGGCGAAGCTCTGGCATCAATCGCCGCAGTAGCCGAGGTCACGCTCAGGACCCGCAGGGAGGAAGATGAGACAGGGTGCCAGGTCGATTTCGCGGCATCGGAGCACCTCTCCACCATGGAAACTTCGGCTCCGAAAGGCACCAACATAGCAGTCCGGAACCTCTTCTATAATATTCCCGCAAGAAGGAAATTCCTGAAATCGGACAACGTCGAGTTCAAACACATCGTAGAAGAATTCAGCAGGGTGGTCCTCACCAGGCCTGAAATCGGATTCTCACTGATCCACAACGGTAAGGACATATTCGTCCTAAAGAAGGCAAAGTCGCTCAAATACAGGATAATGGACCTGATGGGGAATTCCGTCGCGGCTGACATGGTGGATGTTTCTGCTTCCACGACCCTCGTGAATGTTTCCGGATTCGTCGGACGTCCCGTCTCTGCCAAGAAGACCCTGGGCAACCAGTTCTTCTTCGTCAACGGCCGTTTCTTCCGCAGCCCATACCTTCATAAAGCAGTCATGAAGGCCTACGAAGGGCTGGTCCAGGAAGGAGTGACCCCATCCTACTTCATCTATCTTGAGACATCTCCCGAATCTATCGATGTCAACATCAGCCCTACGAAGACGGAAGTCAAGTTCGAGGACGATTCCTTCGTCTTCCAAGTCGTCTTCGCCGCGGTCAAGGAAGCTCTTGGCAAGAATTCCTTCGCAGGAGAGATCGACTTTTCCAACCCTGAGGCCGACGACATGCCCGTCCTCGGAAAGCATTTCTCTGAATATAAGGCCGAAACTGCTCCCCAGGTTCATCTGGATCCTTCCTACAATCCGTTCGATTCCGTCCCGGGAGACACTTGGAAGTCTCATGAGAACTCCTACAGACAGCCTTCTTCCTTCGACCCCGGACAGTACATGGAAAGGAAAGAGGACTACGGCAAGCTGTTCGAAGAGAAAACCACTCCGGTCTCACAGATCCTCATCCTGGACGGCCGGTTCATACTCTCTCCCGTCAAGGACGGACTGATGATCGTAAACATCAAGAGAGCCCGTGAAAGGATCCTCTTCGACCGGGCCCTGAGCGCTTTGACAAAGGACATCCATGTGACGCAAGCCAACATGTTTCCGGTAAAAGTCGAGGTAGGGGCAGCCAACCGCACCATATTCGATGAGAAGGCCGGCCTTCTTTCATCACTTGGTTTCGACATCTCTCCTTTCGGCACAGACACGATCGTGGTGAACGGGGTTCCGGAAGGATACTCTGCAGAGGAAGGCAAGGTAAGGACCATGGTCCAGGACCTCCTGGTCATCCTTTCTGACGACAGTGCATCCCTCCCGGGAGTGATGGAGACTTCGATGGCCGGGAAAATCGCCCTCCTTGGCGCTTCCACGAACGAGAAAGTCACTTCCACCATGGAAGCCAGGAACCTTCTCGACGCCCTGCTCTCAAGTTCCAATCCAGAGAGGACCATCAGCGGGAAAAAGATAATGTCCATCATGTCCACCTCCAGCGTGGAAAAGCTTTTCTGATAACTCTTTTATGGCACAATACTACGGTTACGACTCTGGCTCCGGAGGAATGATGGGCAGGATTTTCGGCAGTATTCCCGAAGTAACCAGGAACATCTTCCTGGTTAACGTCTTGATGTACATTGCGACAAAGGTCAATTACAACTTCATGATCGGGACATTCGCCGCATTCTATCCTGCTTCCCCTTACTTCAGGATCTGGCAGATAGTGACCTATCTCTTCATGCACGCCAATTTCTGGCACTTGTTCGTCAACATGTGGGGCTTGCTTATGTTCGGTTCAGCCCTTGAAAGAGCGATAGGGTCCAAGAAATATCTCCTTTTCTATTTCGTGACAGGCCTCGGGGCCCTTCTCGTCCATTTCATCATCCAGTACATCCAGGTCAGGACCGGGACGGCCACCGCCCTCATCGGAATCCCTACCCTCGGAGCATCCGGTGCCATCTACGGAATCCAGGTCGGTTATGCCATGCTTTACCCGGATGTCAAATGGACCCTGGTTTTCCCTCCTGTGACCTTGAAAGCCAAATGGTTCGTGCTGATCTTCATAGGCATCGAGCTTTACACCGGGGTGACCGGCACGCTGGACGGAGTAGCTCATTTCGCCCACCTCGGCGGAGCGCTGTTCGGCTTCCTCATGATCTTCTACTGGAAGAAAACCGGTAAACTCTGGAGAATATAATCTCATCGGGCGATGGTCAGGAAGAAAGGACATGACGGAGGTTTCTTCGGGATTACGGCCAGGGTGCTCATGCTCTTGGCAGCCTTCCTGCTTTTCCTCAGCTACGCTTCCGTCGTCGTCAATCCTTCGAAGGCCTGGTTCATGACCTTGCTCGGACTGCTGTTCGTCCCGATCGCATTGCTCAACCTCATCTTGCTGGTCTGGGCCATCCGACGCAAATCCAGCGCCTTCCTTATCCCGCTCCTGGCGCTTCTTCCTTCCATCATCCTCTTCGGACGATATTTCCAGTTTTCCTCCGGTGGGGCTGAAAAGGGAGAAAACTCCCTCAAGATCGTCTCCTACAATGTCGGCAGGTTCAACATGGGGAAAGACAAGGCAAGGGCCCTCAACAAGAAGGCATGCCTCGACTCCGTGGTAAGGTTCATCAAGGAGACAGAAGCAGACATCGTCTGCCTGCAGGAGGTTGACCTCAAGGATTACGACGTCAAGAATTTCTTCCAGGAGCGTTTTCCTGAATATGACGCCGGATATTTTATGTTCATAAACAGGAAGGGGGCTTACGGCAACGTGACCCTGAGCCGGTTCCCTATAGTGGACAAAGGGAAGCTCCAGTTCGAAAAGAGTTCCAACCTAGCCATCTACACTGACCTTAAGGTCAACCAAGGATCGACGGTCAGGGTCTATAACTGCCATTTCGAAAGCTACAACATCTCCCTGACCAACCTGGTCAAATCATGGAACCGCGACAGCACCCTCGTCAAGAATGCTGAAAGGAGGATCAAAAGATCCATTACCAGGCGGCCACAGCAGGTGGAACAGGTGATGTCCAACATAGAGGACTGTCCATTGGAAACGTTCGTCGCCGGAGATTTCAACGACAATCCGATGTCCTACACCTACTACCGACTCATGAAGGGGCGGAAGGACACCTTCGTGGAAGCCGGGAAGGGATTTGGTGCGTCATATTCAGGACTGTGGCCATTCGTAAGGATAGACTACGTGCTCTGCCCCAGGCACTTCAAGGCAGTCTCGAACCATATTCCCAAAAAGAAGTATTCAGACCACTACCCCGTGGTCGCGGAAGTCAACCTCCAGGAGTCCTATTGAACGGAACTCATGTCAATGAGGTTGTTCAGGAGGGCATAGACCGTGAGTCCGGCAACCGTCTTGATGCCTATCTTCCGGGTTATGTTCTTCCTGTGGGTTATTACCGTGTAGATCGAAAGATTCAGCTGATCGGCTATCTCCTTGTTCAACATGCCTTTGGCGACACAGACAAGGATTTCCTTCTCCCTGGCGGAGAGCTCGCCGCCTTCCGCCGCCGGATCTGATTGATGGGAATCCAACGCCCCCTGAAGCTTGCGGATGACATCCCCCTGCTTGTCATAGATGGAGATGGATCCGTCATAGGGCTTGATCATGTCTTCGGTGACAGCCGGTCCGTCAAGGGCGATCACGACAGATTCACATATGTCTGCAAGCTTGCTCCTCCCTTCCTTCCGGCAACGGAAATCCAGGACCACGGGATCGATTATCACGACATCGGGATCAAGGTTGGAAAGCCTGGTGTCGCTTGGCTTTGGAAAATCACGGAGAATTTCCTCCACATGGAAGAGCCTGGACCCCTCAAGGATGCTTACCAAACCCTCGGAGACTATTTCCGAAGGGATTATCAGGGCGACTGTCTTCCTATTCTCCATCCTTCTCTAAATTTCTGACCACCGGCACCAGGATGTTGTCCTCAACGTAGGTATGGCGTCTCAAATCATCCCGAAGACGGTAAAGTTCCATTACCACCCATGTCCTCATCTCTTCATGGCATTCTCCGGGAAGATATTTCATGACGATGTTCTTCATGTCCTCGAGCTTCTCGTCCACCCGCTCATGATGCTCCTCGAACTGGTCGATGGAATAGCCCTCCGGCCGCCGGCCGTCCAATATGGCTGAGACATAGGGAAATACTTCGTTTTCCTCCCGGGCGAAATGTTTCTCGAGTTCATCCTTGTAGCCAATGAAAAACTTCATTACCACCTCTTTCATGCTTTCTTCACATGGATCGACCAGATGGTTCAGGCCGGCCTCGAGGTTCCGAAGGGCGATTCCGGTGTAGAAAGCATGCGAGCCGTGAAGGTAGCGAACAATGTCCGGGATGCTTACTGCCGCAAGGTCTTCCCCGGACGGAACGAAATCCTGGAATGAATAGACATTGCAGATGAGGATGAAGGTGTCGGAATCTATTCCGGCAAGGTTGCACGCCTCGCTGGCCCTGAGACCGGCATGTCTCAAACCGATACCAACCCTTGAAATAACCTGCACCAGATTGCAGTTCCTGTCGATGATTTCCGACAGCCTCATGTCGGGAGTAAAAATCTCTTTCATGAGAGCAAATGTAGCAATTAAATCAGCAAAGCGGTAATATGGAAGCCGATATAGGCGCAAATCCAAGCCACAAGCATGGTGTAGGCGCAGACGGCTATGGCCCATCTCCACTTGCCGGTCTCATTCTTGATGGCCACGAATGTAGCTATGCAAGGGAAATACAGGAGGATGAACAGCATGAAGGCAACTGCTGCAGGCAGGGCCACAGATGAAGTCAAGGCCGACTGCAACTGAGTGTTGTCCTGGTCGGAAGATGTATCGGACGAGTACATTACACCCAAGGTACTGACCACGAGTTCCTTGGCTACTACTCCGGAAAGGAGGCTGATGTCCATCTTCCAGTTGAATCCGAGGGGATCCAGCGCCGGGGCCACGGCCTTGCCGATCTGGCCGATGTAGGAATGCTCCTGCTGGTACTCGGCATCCTGGCCTGAACGAGGGAAATACCCCAGGCACCAGATGACGATTGATCCGATAAGGATGGTGGTGGCCATCTTCTCAAGGTACTGCTTGCCTTTCTCCCAGGTGTGCCTCCAGATGGCTTTACCTGTAGGGACCCTGTAAGGCGGCAGTTCCATGACGAAAGGCAGGTCGTCTTCCTTGACGAACTTGCTGAGCAGCATGGCCGAAAGCACGGCAAGGAGCACTCCAAGGAAATAAATTCCCAGAAGCGCCAGGGCTGAATGACCAGGGAAGAAAGCCCCTGCCAGGAGTACGAAAATCGGGAGCCGGCCCGCACATGACATGAAAGGAATTATAGCTATTGTTATGAGCCGGCTCTTACGACTCTCGATTGCTCGTGTAGCCATGATGGCGGGAACGTTGCACCCGAAGCCCATCACCATGGGGATGAAGGACTTGCCATGAAGTCCGATCCTATGCATCAGCTTGTCCATGATGAAGGCGGCACGGGCCATGTAGCCTGTGTCTTCCATGATGGAAAGGAAAAAGTAAAGTATCAGGATGTTGGGCAGGAAGACAAGGACGCTTCCCACTCCGGCTATGACGCCATCCACCAGGACATCCTTGAGCCATCCCTCCTTCATGAAAGAAGCGACGAAACCTCCAAACTTGCCGACAAGCCAGTCTATCCAGTTCATGGGATAGTTCCCCAGGGAGAAGGTCGCCTGGAAGATCAGGTAAAGGATGACTATGAATATGGGGAAGGCCGCCCACTTGTTGGTAACGACCGAATCGATCCTCTCCGTCCATGACTTTTCGCCGACCGGCTCGATGTGCCTGACGTAGGTCCTTGAAAGGACATCATGGATGAACTGGTACCTCTTCTCGATCTCTTCGGAATCTTCCCCTATGGCAATCTTGTCCACCGAAACAGGTTCTCCGGGACGGTCGGCCTCGGCAACCTCGAGGACTGTGTCAAGAAGCTGCGTTATCCCTTCGCCTGTCCTGCAGACCGTCGGGCAGACGGGCATGCCGAGCAGATGCCCGAGCCATTTGGTATCGATCCGGTCTCCCCTCTTCTTCAACTCGTCGTACATATTGAGAGCCATGACGACCTTGAGGTTCATGTCCCGGACCTGGGTGGTGAGATAAAGGTTCCTTTCCAGATTGGAAGCATCGACGACATTGATGACCACATCCGGGACCTTCTCGATCAGGTTCTCCCTGACAAAACGCTCTTCTGGAGAGAAGGCGGACAATGAATATGTTCCCGGAAGGTCGACGAAGATCAGCTTGCGTCCCTTGTAGGTGAAATGTCCTTCCTTTGCATCGACGGTCACCCCGCTGTAGTTCCCCACATGCTCGTGACTCCCGGAAGCAAGGTTGAAAAGGGACGTTTTCCCGCAGTTCGGATTACCCACGAGGGCTACCCTGATCGTGCCGCCGTCAGCATTGTATTCCTCCTCGGAACAGATATCGATCATGGCGGCCTCATCCCTGCGCAACGACACCTTGTACCCCATTATCTCATATTCAATGGGGTCTTTCAAAGGAGCGTTCAGGATAGCATTGACTTTCTTGCCAGGGATAAAACCCATCTCGATGAGCCGCTTGCGGAAAATTCCCTGGCCGCCCACCTTGACTATTACTCCTGTTCCTCCTGTGCTGAGGTCTGACAATTTCATCGGTGCAAATATAATTATAATAAGTTACTCGGCCAATCGTCATTTATTGGTATTGGAGCCCCGTCTCTAATGAGTATTGGTATTTCGGTTTAGACCAAAAATGACGATATTTGCACCATAATGGCCAGTGACAAGATTTTAAGGATTTTCTTGACGGAACTCGAAGGAACGCTCGAGGACCGGTGCAAGGATATTCTAAGGAGGATCAGCCCGTCGCAAAGAGTAGTGGAAATCGTCTTTTTTGTCGACGCCCCTTCCGGAATGGTGTTCAATGAAAGTGAAACATGCCTTCAGGACTGCTGCAGAAGCTATTTCGGGAAAGCCCTTCCAATGGTTACCTGCATAGCCCAGAAGCCCATCGGAGCGACACTCTCGGCGGAAGTACTCTTTCTCAGGGGAGAAGAATGGATCGAGTACCATGGGGACTATCTCCTTGTACGGGGCAAGGAATGCACAGAACTGTTCACCAGGGGAATCCATTCTCCATCTCCGGTGAAAGTCTTCGACAGGATCAGGGAAATCCTGGAATCAGAGGAGTTCCAAGTCTCCGACATCGTACGGCAGTGGAACTACATCGAAGGAATCACCGAAGTCACCGACGGCAAGCAGAACTACCAGGTCTTCAATGACAGCAGGTCCGCTTTCTACCGGGAAGCATCATGGCCTTCCGGCTACCCTGCCGCCACCGGCATAGGCTGCGCTTCCGGAGGTGTGACGGTCGTCGTCCATGCCATAAAAGGATCGGCGGAAGTCAGCATCCCCATCGACAATCCAATCCAGGTTCCCGCCCACAGATATTCAGGGAAAGTCCTCAAGGATGGGGAAGAGGCTGTCAAGACGACTCCGAAATTCGAGAGGGCAAGACTCCTCGGAGACACCGTCCTTGTTTCAGGGACGGCCGCGATCAAGGGAGAGGACAGTGATTTCTCTACTGACGCAGGTAAACAATCTGAGGGCGTGATAGATGTGATGGAGCACCTGGTGGCTCCCGCAAACATATTCCCGGAATGCGAACGCTTCCATTTCGAAGGTATCAGGGTGTACATCAAGCACGAAAAGGACGCAAAGGTTATCTCTTCCGTCTTGAAAGAGCACTGGAAGGGGGTTCCCATGCATTTCCTCAAAGCCGACATCTGCAGGAGTGAGCTTCTGCTGGAGATCGAAGGAAGAGGCAGCACCAGAAGGTTCCTAGAATGCTGCTGCACAGACACCTTTGAAGCAGTTGAAGCCCAGGCGGGAGGTGCTTCCAGGATAGAACTTTGCGAAGATCTTTCATGCGGCGGGGTGACACCAAGGATCGAGGTAGTCGAAAAAGTCCTCTCACACGTGTGCATTCCCGTCAATGTCCTGGTACGCCCAAGAGGCGGAGATTTCGTGTACAACGAAGCCGAAATCGAAGAGATGGTCAAGTCCATTGAAGGGCTGAAAGGCTTGGGAGTGAACGGAGTCGTCATAGGAGCATTGAATCGGAACGGTTCCGTAGACATCCCGGTAATGAAACGGCTCCTCGCTGCTTCGGAGGGACTCCATGTCACATTCCACCGTGCATTCGACGAATGTGCAGACCCGTTTGCCGCCTTGGAAGAAATAACAGGACTCGGGATCGAGCGTCTTCTGACTGCAGGCCATGCCGCGAATGTCAATGACGGTGCCTCGACCTTGAAAGCCCTCAGGGAAGCAGCCAAGGGAAGGATCGTCATCATGGCCGGTTCCGGGGTGCGCAAGGAGAATATTCATGAGCTGGAAAGGCTGACTGGCCTGAGCGAATTCCATTCTACCTCCCATGGCCCCGACGGAAAGACCTCCCGCCAAACCGTCGCAGAGATCTGCACAGTTTAGTTTCCGACTACATCGTCGAGCTCTCAATCTGAAATTAGACTTTTTCACTATATTTGCCGCAGAAATGGTTTCTCTGTGGCAAATATTTTTTGTCTTCGCCAAGATTGGCTCTTTCACGATCGGTGGAGGATACGCCATGATTCCCCTGATCCGGGAAGAACTGATCAAGAGAGGCTGGATTGACGAAGAAGAATTACCTGACATAATAGCCCTGGCCCAGTCCGCACCAGGCGTCCTGGCTGTCAACATGGCCATCTTCTCTGGTTACAAGATGAGAGGCACGAAAGGTGCGATAGCGGCGACCTTCGGGACGGTCCTGCCCTCCTTCATCATCATCCTCCTGATTGCCATGCTGTTCACCAGCTACAAAGACAATCCAGTAGTCATCAGGATATTCAAAGGCATCCGCCCGGTCGTGGTGTCGCTCATAGCCGTGCCCACCATCAACATGGCCCGCAAAGGGAACAAGTCCTGGTGGTCCTGGGCAATAAGCCTGTCCGTGATGCTGCTGGTAGCTTTCCTGAATTTCTCCCCCATCTACATACTCCTGGTGCTGATCGTGCTGGCTACGTGCTTCACGATCATTAAAGAAAGGAGGAGCGGCAATGGCTGACATCGGAATAATCCTGGAACTTTTCAAAGTCTTCTTTGTGATCGGGTTATTCACCTTCGGAGGAGGCTACGCCATGCTGTCGCTGATCCAGACCCAGGTCGTAGTCACTCACTCCTGGCTGGCGGAAAGCGCCTTCACCGACATTGTCGCCATTTCACAGATGACCCCTGGTCCTATCGGGATCAACTGCGCCACCTACGTGGGTTATGAAGTCCTGAAGCAGGCCGGAGCCTCCCATTTCGTAGGAATCCTCGGTTCCATGACTGCAACACTGGCCGTCGTTCTCCCCTCTTTCCTGATTGTCCTGAGCATGGTTCGTTTCTACACCAAGTTCAAAGACAACAAGATCTTTGAAGGCGTAATGGGCTGGCTACGCCCCGCTGTCGTCGGATTGATCGGAGCCGCGGCACTGATCCTGATGTTCAAGACAGGATGGGGCGAAGGCGGATTCTCCATCGAGATAGTCCGGGATAACTTTTCCGATTGGATAAGCTGGCTGCTGTTTGCGGCAGCCCTGGTCGCTTCCCTTGTGTTCAAGGTCGGGCCTATTCCCTTGATCCTGGCTGGAGGAGTCCTGGGCTTGCTCATCTACTAGATTTTTCTTATCTTGTTCATTCGGTTGAATATTACATAAACTTAATAAGCGTCCATAATGAGAAAATTCATCTTTGCTTTTACCCTCGCATGCTTGCTCATGCCAGCGGCTCTGGAGGCCAGGAAGGCCGCAACGGTCATCAACGTGATCCCCTACCCCCAGAGCGTAGAAATCGGAAAAGGCACCTTCAAAGGCAGCGGAGCCACTTTCAACTGCGACCCTGCCATCGATGCCCGCAGCATTTCGGTGATCCGCGACTTTGCTGACAAGATTACCTTCATAACCGGAAGGACCAATTCATTCGCCACTCCCCCCGGATTGGCCAAGATAGCCCAGGAAGGCAAGATGAAAGGATTCATCTTCCTCAAGGACGGCAGCATGGGTCCGGAAGAATATTCAATAGCGATCAGCAAGAAGAATTGCATCGTCTCCGCTTCTGCCTACAATGGCTTCCTCTATGCCATCCAGACTCTCAAGCAGCTCACGGACGTGAAGATATTCTCAGAAGAGATCGACCCTGCCCAGAAGTTCCTTTTCCCCTGCGTTACGATCAAAGACAAGCCTCGCTTCGCCTACAGGGGAATGCACCTTGACTGCGCCAGGCATTTCTTCTCCGTCGAAGAAGTGAAGAAATACCTCGACATCATGGCCACCTACAAGCTGAACCGTTTCCACTGGCATCTTACGGAAGACCAGGGCTGGAGGATCGAGATTGCCAAGTACCCCAAACTCACCCAGATCGGAGCTTTCAGGAACGGCACGATGGTCGGAAAGGATTTCAACTCCAATGACGGAATCCGTTACGGCGGCTACTACACCAAGGAACAGATGAAGGACATCGTCAAGTATGCCGAGGACCTCGGAATAACCATCATTCCCGAAATCGACCTTCCCGGTCACATGCTGGGTGCCTTGGCTGCCTACCCCGAGCTGGGCTGCACCGGCGGGCCTTATGAGGTATGGACGAAGTGGGGAATCTCCGAAGACGTCCTTTGCCCCGGAAAGGAGGGCATGTTCACCTTCCTTGAAGACGTTTTCACCGAACTGATGGAAATCTTCCCTTCTGAATATATCCACATCGGAGGAGACGAATGCCCTAAGGTCGAATGGCAAAAGTGCCCTGACTGCCAGGCCAGGATCAAGGCCCTCGGAATAAAGGGCGACGACAAGCACACCGCCGAGGAATATCTCCAAAGCTATGTCACGGCAAGGATACAGTCCTTCCTGAACAAGCATGGCCGCAAAATCATCGGCTGGGATGAAATCCTCGAAGGAGACCTGGCAGAAGGCGCTACAGTCATGTCATGGAGAGGTGTCAAGGGCGGAATACAAGCTTCCGCACAGGGATTCGACGTGATCATGACCCCGAACACCTACTGCTACTTCGACTACTACCAGAGCCCTGAGATCGAGAAGGAGCCACTCGCAATCGGCGGCAACCTCCCCATAGAGAAAGTCTATGGCTACGAACCTTTCGAGGGCCTTGACGCATCCCAGCAGAAGCACATCCTCGGAGTCCAGGCCAATCTTTGGACTGAATACATAGCCACTCCCGAATATCTTGAGTACATGCTTCTTCCTAGGATGTCCGCACTGTCCGAAATCCAGTGGTGCAAGCCCGAGGACAAGAACTTCGACAGGTTCTCCAAGGCTCTTCATGAAGAGTCCTTCAAGATATATGACACAATGGGTTACAACTATCGTAAATTCTAATGACATGAAAACAGTAAAGATATTGTGCAAAGTACTTGCAGCGGCTTTGATGGTTTCATTGGCCTTTGGTTGCAACAATGCCAAAAAGAAGCAGCTTGCAGAACTGCAGGCTGAGAAGGCCAGGCTTGATTCAATTGCAGCCGCAGAGCAAGCCCAAAAAGCCCAAAAAGAAAAGGCAGCTATGAAAGTAATTGAGAACCTTCCGGAAGAACCGGTATTCGACATCATCACAAACCTTGGTACCATCAGTGTCAGGCTCTACAGCAAGACTCCGAAGCATCGTGACAATTTCGAGAAGCTGGCCTTGACCGGTTACTTCAACGGCCTGCTGTTCCACAGGGTGATCAACGGTTTCATGATCCAGACTGGCGATCCTTACACCCGTGACACTTCTGCGGCCGCGGTTGCGAAGTATGGTCAGGGCGGTCCTGGCTACACCATTCCCGCCGAATTCGTTCCTGAATACAGGCACAAGAAAGGGGCTTTGGCTGCTGCTCGTCGTGGGGACGTTGCCAATCCGAAGAAGGAATCTTCGGGATCCCAGTTCTATCTCGTACAGGATGAAAAGACTTGTGCACAGCTGGATGGAGAATACACTGTGTTCGGGGAGACAATCAGGGGTTTGGACATCATCGATAGGATCGCTTCAGTGGAGACTGTAAAGGAAAGACCTGTCATGGATGTCAAAATCATAAAAGTTAGTGTATCAGACCTAAAATAATCTGCCGAATGCCCTTTGGCGGCATTAAAATTGCAGTAAATTAACTTGAATAGTTTTTTCATAGGTTAAGTTTTAGGTTAGAATTGCGAACGCCGTATGCTGTGAAGCACACGGCGTTCATCTTTGTCGATCAAACTTCGGTATAGGTGCAAAAAGTAGTTGGTGATATACCATCAAACTTTTTGATATATAATTATTTATGGATAGTTTGATGAAACGCGTTTC
>CADBMD010000123.1 GCA_902795735.1 uncultured Bacteroidia bacterium | reverse complement strand
GAGAAAAAGAAATAGTACCGCATTGACATCGGAAAACGGCTTCATAGGGAGACCATTCACCAACTGTTTTTTGCATCATTACCGAATGCATCTGCTCCATCAGTTTGTCAGCAAGGGCTTTGTCCGCATTTGTAGTAATGTAGTCCTCGGCTCTGACATCTAGGAAAACGAACATGGCGAAAAGCGCCATGAAGACACGGAATAACTGCTTCATGGCACTAATTTAGCCATAATTCCGGACAATCATTGCACTCCGGCATTCGTTTTCAGGATTTCCTGCCCAAGCAGGAATGCCTTGCCCCGTCCATGTTCGTCATCAGTACCGGCATCATAGGAAAACTTTCCCTCAACTCCAACGAAATAGACCCCACTGCTTTCCACATCAGAAACCGCCACCTTGAAATCATCGTAGATGTCCGTGAATATGATCTCTTTCTCCCAGCTGATCCCGACCTTGCTGTCGATCCTGGAGCCATTGAACTTACCCACTGCCCTGAATGAAGAGAAGAGTGTTCCCGGCCTGTTCGTCAGATCTTTGAATTTCTTGTATGTAAAGACAAACCTGTCGCCGACCCATGATCCCGAATAGATGTCCGCGACATCCGTCTTTCCTATGGCATCCCAGTCCAACTCGAATTTCAAAGTCGTGTGTCCGTTCTTCCACACATAGGATGCATTCGTGATCTTGTCCGGAAGTTTGGAAAGATAGGGCACATGGACAGTCCTTACAGGATCCGAAAGAGAAAGCCCATAGTCCGGACGTAACTTTTTCACCGAAGCCCTGCCACCATTGACTGATACGAATGTTTCATAGACTCCTACCACTGATGGATAGCTTCCGTCTCCGAAAGTCGGGGATGAAAAATTCTCTTTCCCAACCGTCCTGCGGAAACATGGGATCTCATCGGCAGAGAGGTTTGAAATGCTTGAGAAATAATCCAGAAGGGTCTCATCCCCTGAAGATTGCGAAGGCATGCCCTCTCCAAGGCTGGGAGCAACGGAATACAGTGACTTGAGCCTATTGACAGCGCCCTGGTTCCGATAGTACTTGAAAGCCGGAGCAGCCTTGTGGACATAACCGTAGCCTGCAGAGTTTTCAACGACCTTTGAGGAATTCTTCCTTATGAACACGGCCTCTTCCCTGACGCCTTCCACGACCCGATGCACTTCGTATTCAGGCAGGACATAATCCTTGCGCAGGGAAGCCCCTTTCACTTCCATTTCAAGACGGACCCTGTACGGAACCTTGCATGTCGATGCTATCCGTCCTTTATCTGAAATGGTCCTGCCACCGTAAGCAAATGACAAGGGCGACGTACCGGAAGAGATGTCGCCTGGATCATCGGCTGCGCTTGGAGCTCCGTCATACCATTCCGGCAGTTCATCCCTGGTCAGATAGACATATCCTGCATCATCGGAAGTCTTAGTGTAGACCTTTGAACCATCCATTGAAGTGAAAGTGACTTCACAACCAGGGATGATCACGGGTCCGGGACCGGTTACGATGAAAGCAGCTCCTCCGGAAAAAGGATTGACATATTCATAGGACTCCATCCCATGCTTCGTGGAGGAGAAAGCAATCACAGGAGCGACGTTGTACTTCGAACCATCCACCCTTTCGGAATAGATGGTGTCGGCGGCAGACTTTGCCGCCGGTTCACCATCACTGCCGGGACGGCCGGAAAGATACTCGTAAAAATCCTCCCTGCTCACTGCATCCACCGGCCATCTGGGATATTCTTCCGGATCATAGACCCCGTTGAGAGGATTCTCCAGCCCCTTTTCCGAGGTTACATCCGCCACCCACAGTTCATAGGCAGACATTCCGTCGGTTCCGTCTTTCCCATCCAATCCGTCAACCCCATCGTTACCGCTAAGGAAGTCGAAGAAGTCCTTCACTGATGTCTTGTCCTTTTCCCAGAAGGTGCCATGGTCCTTGGGGTTCTCGACACCGGTTGCTACATATTCAACCCAGAGGTCATAAGCACCTTTCCCATCCGTACCGTCACGGCCATCGGCACCATCCCTGCCATCACGGCCATCCTTTCCGTCTATTCCGTCATGTCCATCGGCCCCATCCTTCCCTTTGAGATAGATGAAATATTCCTGGATGGAAGTACCTCCCGGCCAGTCCTGGATGGATTTGCCTTCAACTGCTGCCACCCATAGTTCATAGGAGGACAATCCGTCCTTCCCCGCCTTGCCTTGAAGTCCCTGTTCTCCTTCGGGGCCCTTTGGCAAAGTCACTTCCAGTTTGTTGCATGATGCAACCGCCGCCGCAAGCACTGAGATGGCGGCAAAGATCTTGATTACGTTTTTCATTTGTCCAAGTTATTTAAGTTGTGTTCTTTAAGATAATCCCACAAAGGTTTCCAAGTCACTCTTTCGATCACCACTTTCCGGTCTCCCCTCCTGAGGTTGTTGTCGGCTTTGTCTGGCAAGATGGCATCCCGCTTGCCGAAGCCCCTTACGAGAAGCATTTCCTCGGGGACCCCCTTTGCCTTCAGTGCATCAAGGACGGCCCGTGCCCGCATTATGGAAAGCCTCTCATTGTACGAAGTGTTCCCAACCGCGTCAGTGTACCCGCAGATGACGAACCTGGCATCAGGTTCCATGAGCATGATCCGCGCTACTTCATTCAAGACAGAGTCACTCTGACAGGTAAGGTCGGCCTTGTCGAAATCGAATGTCACATTCTCCATCAGCAGTGCGATGGTCCTGTCGCAGGGAACTTCCTTTATCACTTCCTTGACCTTCTCGACCGGGACTTCCCTGACCACTTCTTTCTCAACGATCTTCTCGACGACCCTGGCGGGAACTGCTTCATGTGTGCTCTTGTTCTCACCTCCCAAGCGGAAGACGAGGCCGAAAGCTCCCCGTGCGAAACTGGCGCCCTTCGAGCCCAAAGAGCGGAAGCAATCTGCTTCCAGACGGACACCGACACGGTCACTGAGCCAACCCACAAGACCGATTCCGGCAGTCACAGGGAAATACGAGCCCGAATCGAAAGTGTAACCCTTATTCCAGGAATCCTCCGCTTTCCACACGGCCTCTTTCGTGACATCATCTTTGAAAGGACCGAAGTAAGTCGTCGGGAATTCCTTATGGAAATATGAGATTCCCAACCTGAAGTATGGCTGCACCCAGCCTTTCCCTACAGGTGGCCGTATTTGGATGCCAGGGCCTGCCAGGACCGAATTCTCTTTTATCAAATCGCCCTGGTCATAGTAGCTGGCGATTCCCAAAGTCGCCTGGACGTCAGCATAAAGCCATCTCTTGAGTTCCTTGGCAGAATAGAGGTCCAATCCCCCATAGAGCAGTTTTTGTTCAAGAGTAAAGACATAGTCTCCACCTTTAGTCTGATGGAAATCAGACACCATCGTCCTGGTGTGATTGATTGCGGATCCTCCCAGGCCGAACTCAAAGGATCCATGGGATACTTGTGAATATGCCGCTGCAGGGCTAAGCAAGACAATGGCAAGAGCCACACGGATAAGATCAGTTTTCATCTTCATGGCAAAAGTTTAAGTCAGAAATGTTCTTGATGGCAGGAAGGCCATAGTAGGAAGACTCCAGGTCCCCTTTTATGAAAACCTTCTTTCCAAGGAGGTCCGGGTGCTCCACAAGGTTCAGCACATCCCTGAAGCGTCCCTTAGTTAGTTGCACGGCTATGCATGAATTCTTTTCGCTGACGGATGCACGGGCCGACATTGCTATGTTTGTCATTGAAGAGAACGGCGGTTCGAACTTTATACCATTCTTGCTGGATGAAAGGTCGCCGCCTACGATATATCCTGCGACCCATACTCCTTTCTCTCCTGCATGCTCCCTTATTGCCGCCGTCCCGTAAGCCTTTTCCGGAGTCACTCCAGCATCGGCTCCAGAGCCTATCACAAACTCTTCATCATCCCAGATACGGAGGGTATCGACGTTGATAGTTATTCCGCCGTCTGATGCCGATTGTTCCGGGCAGGCGATCCCCAGAGAAAGCATCTGGCGTGCCTCAAGCAGCCTGGAGAGTATGGGTTTGGGGCCAGATCCATCGTCCAGCCGGACAGTTACAAGACCAGGCTTGAAGTATCCAGTTCCTTTGCCTCCGGTAGCATAGTCCAGGACTCCGTCAGCAGAAGAAACTGAAAGCGATCCGGAAGGGTAGGTTTCCTTGAAGCCCGTCCCCGCCTTGAGGAAAAGGCCGCAATTCAACTGGGAGCAATCGAGATTGACCTTTGTGGAAGAACCTGCCGTGACAACCACGACTTGTTCATCACCGAACTGAGGGGCTTCGAATTCCGGCTTGTCGAATTCCCGCGAAACCGCCCGGACGGTGTAAGTGCCCGGATTGACGAGAATGGATTCCGGTGAACGCCCGTATGGACCTAGATAAATGGTTTCCGAGGCCGAATTGGTGACTTTGAGAATGAAGGCATCCGTGTCTGGGATGTCAATGGTGGACCTTGTCGGGATTCCTGAATTGAATCTCCAGCTGAGGGAACCTTGTCCGGGTTCCGACGGCATCTTGTTGCATGACAAGGCAAGAATGCCGATCGTCAATGCAACGGCGAAAGGATGAGACCGAGAGTCTCTGAATGAAGTTTTCATAGCATTGCTGTGGTTAACGGACGGCACTGTTGCCGGCCGAGACAAAGCTATCAACTATGAACGGAAATCAAGAAAAGAAACAGAAAAAAGTCCTGACGGAAAACAGAAATTCCCGTTTTTTTGAGATGGCACCCCTATAATTCACGAGGCAATCGCATTCACTGCGATCGCCCCGCTACTTAACCTAAACTTAAACTATGAAAAACTTCGCATCAAAATTACAAAATATTTTCATAATAACAATTATTCCTTACGAATTTTTGCATATTTCAGCAATAATATTTTTTCTCCGTAATCATCGAAAATTATTTTTGCCTTCAAGTCAGGAACCGTGCCGGTGATCTGGAGGATCTTCCCGAAACCAAACCTGTTGTGTTCGACCCTTTCTCCCTCCTTGAGTTCAGTCATCGGAACCGGGATGAACTCGGAATCCGGAATTTTGGGAGGCAGGGGACGCGACTTGAGCATCTCCCGGGTCACGGGTGAAGGAGTCACGGATGCGGGACGCACAGAAGGGGTGACCGTCCGGGGTTTAGAACTGCCCGTTCCGAACCCTCTGAAGGTCCGCCTGAATCCAAATTGGAAATCTCCGTCATCATCTTCTTCTTTCCGGAAATCCTCGCTCCTGAGAGGATTGGCGATGTACTGAGGGCCTATTTCCTTGAGGAAACGGCTTGGCGAGTTGGATTCATGCTTTCCATTTCGCATCCTGGTAGTAGCGAATGACAGCAGGACGGCTTTCTTCGCCCTGGTCATGGCTACATAGAAAAGCCTTCGCTCTTCCTCTATCTCAGACGCTGAAGACAACATTCCTCCGGAGGGGAAGAGGTTTTCTTCCAAACCGGCGACTATCACGTACGGGAACTCGAGTCCCTTGGCGGAATGGACTGTCATCAAGGCTATCTTGTTTGCAGAATCTTCCGAACTCTCCATGTCTATGCTGGTGAGCAACGAGATGTTCTCAAGGAATTCCCCGAGGGTCACAAGCGGATAGCTTACCTGGTCCGGATCCGGGTCCTGGCTTTCCGCCCTCAATTCTTCCAGGTACTCGTTCTGCCTGTCTTCCACGAACTGGGCCACGCTGTTTATAAGTTCCTCGATGTTCGAAGCTCGAGACTGCCCTTCAATGGACAGGTCAGACTTGTAATGAGCGTACAATGTGGAAGCATTGGAAATGGATGTCGCCAGTTCAAAGGCATCTGTATCGACCACCTTCCGTGCAAAGCCGTCGATCATGTCGCAGAAGGAGCGTATCTTGGCAACCGCCGGGGCCTTAAGGCCATATTCAGCGAAATCGACTGAATATGCCGCCTTGAAGAGCGAGAGCCCCTTTGCGCGGGCCATTGCTGACAGGGCATTGATGGAGGTCTCCCCTATCCCGCGTGCAGGCATATTCACGACCCTCTTGAATGACTCGTCATCATTGACATTGACTGTCAGCTTCATATAGGCCATCATATCCTTGACTTCTGACCGTTCGAAGAACGAATGGCCGGAGTAGATGGCATAAGGCAGGTTCCTCTTACGCAAGGCCTCTTCCAATGCCCTGGACTGTGAATTGGTCCTGTAAAGAATCGCAAAGTCCTGGTAGCGTGCGTGGTCGGCCTGCATCCTTGAAATGATCTCCGATGCGATAAGGATGGCTTCTTCCTGTTCTGAATATGTCTTCAGGATGCGTATCTTCTCTCCTGGCCCGGCCACGGACACACAAGTCTTGGGAATACGGTTTTCATTCTTGGCTATCAGAGAGTTGGCAGCATCGACTATATTGGAAGTAGAACGGTAGTTCCGCTCCAGGCGGAAAACTGAACATTCAGGGTAGTCTTTCCTGAAATTCAGGATATTCTCCACACGCGCTCCCCTGAAACCATAGATAGACTGGGAATCATCCCCGACAACGCAGATGTTCCGATGAGGCTCGGCCAGCTTGCGTAGGATGAGATACTGTGCATAGTTGGTGTCCTGGTACTCATCGACGAGGATGTAGTCGAACCTCGAAGAGATTGATTCCAGGGCCTCCCGGTTATCCCTCAGCAAGATGTTCATGTTGAGGAGGATGTCATCGAAATCCATCACTCCGCTCTGCTTGCATTTCGCAGCATAGAGCGAATATATGTCGCAGATCCGGGGCTTCCTGGATGCCCTGTCCTTCTCCAGGGCCTGTGGATTGGACCTGTAGCCAGAAGCCGTGACAAGGTTGTTCTTTGCAAGAGAAATCCTTGACAGGACATCCTTGGGCTTATAGACCTTGTCATCCAGCTGCAGTTCCTTTATGCAGGCCTTGACAGCGCTGGTGGAATCACTGGTGTCGTAGATGGTGAACGACTGCGGATAGCCAAGCGACTCGGCATATTCACGCAAGAACCTTATGAAAACGGAATGAAACGTACCCATCTGGAGTTTCCACGCCACCCGGCTTCCTACCATCGCCGCTATCCTTTCCTTCATCTCGCCGGCAGCTTTCTTTGTAAAAGTCAGCGCCAGTATCCTGGAAGGGTCACCTCCTTGGGCCAGGATGTAGGCTATCCTGCTCGTCAGGACACGGGTTTTCCCCGAACCTGCTCCGGCCACTATAAGTACCGGTCCTTCCACACTGCTGACCGCCAATTTCTGCTCCGCGTTCAGCCCCTCTAATACAGCATTCCTTTTGTTTTCCATAATGGGACGAAAATACGGATTTTTCCCGAAAAATGAGTAAATTTGCAGACTGTATTCATGGAAATACTATCAACACAATTTATAATGTCAAACAACATCGTATTGAAGAAGGGTTTGAACATTCCGATCAACGGAGTGGCCGCCCTTGAGACAATGAGAACGATCGTGCCTGACGTTGTCGCAGTGAAACCCACTGATTTTAAGGGGTTCTCACCCAGGCTCCTGGTCAAGGAGGGTGACAAGGTCCAAGCCGGATCGCCTGTTTTGGCAGACAAACAGAACCCCGACATCATCCTGACCTCTCCGGTCAGCGGAACAGTCCAAGCAATATGCAGGGGTGAAAAGAGGAAGCTCCTCGCCGTCCTCGTCAAGGCTGACGGAACGTCAGAGGCAGTAGACTTCGGGAAAAAGGTTCCGGAAAACCTGAATGCCCAGGAAGTCAAGGAAGCCCTCCTCAAGAGTGGTTTGTGGCCATCAATCATCCAGAGGCCTTATGGAATCATAGCGGATCCCGCAGTGACCCCGAAGGCCGTTTTCGTTTCTTCCTTCTCCACGGCTCCTCTTGCCGCCGATGCAGGATTCGCTTTCCAGGATGACCTCGAAGCCATCCAGGCCGGTGTCACCGCTATCTCAAAGATTGCAAAGGTACATGTCTGTGTCTGCGGTGCAGATTCAGTTTTTGCGACCTTAAAGGACGCTACGATCCACACTGTAGTCGCAACCAAGCATCCCGCCGGCAATGTAGGTGTACAGATCAGCCACATCTCCCCTATCAAGAAGGGTGAGACCGTCTGGACCCTGAACCTCGCATCCCTCGCTGCCATCGGGAAGCTTTTCCTCCAAGGCAAGGTAGTCCTCGAGCGCAAGGTTGCCGTGACAGGTCCTGCAGCCGTCAAGACCGGCTATGTGGTCGCTCTCCCCGGCACTCCCATGACAGCCCTTTCTGACTGTGTCGATTCCGAGGTCGAGACCAGGTTCATCAGCGGAGACGTCCTCTCCGGAGAGAATGTCGGCAAGGATGGTTTCCTTGGTTTCTTCGACAATCAGGTCACCTTCATCAAGGAAGGACGTGAAAGAGAGGTTCTCGGATGGGCCAAGCCTTTCAGGTTCAACCAGTTCAGTTCCTCAATGGCCTATTTCTCATGGCTGCTTCCCAAGAAAAAGTACGACATGGACACCAACACCCATGGTGGAGTAAGGGCCTTTGTCTGCTCTGACGTCTACGGAAAGGTCCTTCCCATGGACATCTTCCCGGTCTATCTCATCAAGGCTTGTCTTGCCGGTGACATCGACAAGATGGAGCAGTTCGGCATCTACGAAGTCCTTCCCGAGGACTTGGCACTGTGCGAGTTCGTGGATCCTTCCAAGAACGACATCCAGGCCATCATCTCCGACGGAATCGATCTCATGATCAAGGAAATGGCATAAAAAGGCAATGATTATGGAAGAGAACAACGTAAAACCCGGCCTTTTCGAAAAAGGCGGAAAACTGGGATGGTTGCATTCTACATGGGATGCCTTTGACACCTTCCTCAGGGTCCCTGCAACGGTAACCTCAAAGGGTGCACATGTCAGGGATTCTCTCGACATCAAGAGGGTCATGATCATTGTAGTACTGGCGCTCGTTCCCGCAGCCCTGTTCGGAATGTGGAACGTCGGCTACCAGCACGACCTCAAGCTCCACGACCTTCCCGGATTCTGGAACCAGTTCTTCTGGGGCCTCTGGAAGGTTCTGCCTCTGTACATCGTTTCCTACATCGTAGGTCTCGGAATAGAGTTCACAAGCGCCCAGATAAAGGGTGAGGAAGTGAACGAAGGCTACCTTGTCTCCGGATTCCTCATTCCTCTCATCGTTCCTGTGGACGTTCCTCTCTGGATGCTTGCCCTTGCAGTTGCCTTCGCAGTCATATTCGGAAAGGAAGTGTTCGGCGGTACCGGAATGAATTTCCTCAATCCGGCTCTCCTCTGCCGTGCATTCCTGTTCTTCTCCTACCCGAGCTCGATGAGCGGTTCACTGGTCTGGATCGCCCGCCGCTGCGGCGCCGACGCCATCACAGGTGCCACTCCCCTGTCCTACATGTCCGAGGGTTCCGCCGCAATGGATGCTATCAGCAACGCCGGTTTCTCCTTCTGGAACATGTTCGCTGGAACAGTGCCCGGCTCTGTAGGTGAGACATCCGTAATCGCAATCCTCATCGGTGCATTCATCCTCATCTGGACAGGCGTAGCCAGCTGGAAGATCATGGTATCATCCGTTGCCGGTGCCCTCTTTGTTGGTTGGCTCGGAACAGCTTTCGGAGTTACCGACGTTCCTGCTTACGTCCAGCTCGTCATGGGTGGTTTCGCCTTCGGTACCGTGTTCATGGCAACCGATCCCGTCACCTCAGCCCAGACCGAGACCGGCAAGTGGATCTACGGCTTCCTCATCGGAGCGCTCTGTATCACTGTCAGGCTCTTCAACCCCGGCTATGCCGAAGGAATGATGCTCGCCATCCTCCTCATGAACACTTTCGCTCCGCTGATCGACCACTGTGTCACCTCCAGCGCCACGAAGAGAAGGGCAAAGAAAGTTTCGATCGCTTAAATGTATGTGAATATGAATACCAACAGCAACACTTACACTATAATCTACACGACCATCATCGTAACGTTGGTCGCAGCGATCCTGGCTTTCGTCTCCCAGAGCCTCAAGAGCAAGCAGGAGGCCAATGAGAAGGCTGACACCATCTCCCAGATGATGACGGCCGCACAGTTCGGGACAAAGGCCGACTTCCAGAAGATCGGCAATTCCGCTGTCCTCGCCAAGTATGCCGAGGAGATCGGACAGGCTTTCACCGTCGGCACCGACGGCAAGAAGATCGCCGACCTCGACCTTGACAAGGTCTATTCTCCAAAGGAACTCAAGAACCAGAACTACAAGATAAAGGACGGTAACCAGCCGGAGATTCCCGTGTTCGTATTCAAGAACGGCGTCACCGTCGTCCCTGTGTACGGTGCAGGCCTCTGGGGCCCTGTCTGGGGTTACATTGCCTTCGAGCCTTCATCCAACTCCATCAAGGGTGCTTATTTCGACCATGAAAGCGAGACCGCCGGTCTCGGCGCCAAGATCAAGGATGATCCCGAATTCCAGGCTGAATTCATCGGCGAGCAAGCCGACTTCGCATCAGCCAACGTCTTCGACATCGTCAAGGGTGGAGCTCCCAAGAACCAGGACGGTACTTCAGTGACCGACAACAAGATCGACGCCATCACCGGCGCGACCATGACATCCAACGGACTGGACGCCGCAATCGACACCTGGCTCGGAGCCTATTCAGCTTATTTCAAGATGACTGCAACATCAAAGTCATGCTGCGAAGAAACTAAAACCGAGGAGGAATAATCATGGATGCTAAATTGAAAGAAACAATTCTCAATCCGATTTTCAAGGGCAATCCCATCACCGTCCTTGTCCTCGGTATCTGTTCATCGCTAGCAGTGACGGTGACCATGAAGGGAGCCCTCGTTATGGCCCTCTCCGTCATTGCCGTGACCGGAATCTCCAGTCTCATCCTCTCCCTCCTGAGGAACACTATTCCCAGCAGGGTACGTATCATAGTCCAGCTGGTCGTCGTGGCCATGATGGTCATCCTCGTTGACCAGATCCTCAAGTCATTCGAGGCCACCTATGCAATCGACAAGCAGCTGAGCGTCTACATCGGACTCATCATCACGAACTGCATCGTCATGGGACGAATCGAGGCTTTCGCCCTCGGTAACAAGCCCTGGCCTTCATTCCTCGATGGTGTCGCCAATGGTGCCGGCTACGGAATGATCCTTCTGATCGTGGCCTTCTTCCGCGAGCTTCTCGGCAGCGGAACCCTCTTCGGCGTCGACATCCTGAACTGGCTCGGCTATGTCCCCAACAACCTGGTGATCCTCCCTCCTTTCGCCCTCATCCTTCTTGGATGCATCGTGTGGGTCCAGAGGAGCATCCAGAAAGACCTTCAGGAGAAATAATTAAAGCATTAAGGTTATGGAATACATCAGCTTATTCGTAAAGTCAATCTTCGTTGACAACATGATCTTCGCCTACTTCCTGGGTATGTGCTCATACCTGGCAGTGTCGAAG
>CADBMD010000122.1 GCA_902795735.1 uncultured Bacteroidia bacterium | reverse complement strand
TTCTTCAGAGGATGGCGCACATACGAGATGTCAGACCATCTTCCTCTGTGGGTCGAGTTGAAAATCGATTTCAGCGACCAATTCTTGAAGAACCGGGCTGCAGAGACTGAAGAAGAGAAGGTCAGAGCCTCGTCTATCAGTGTATCTGAGCAATGACATCCTTCATGAGGCGGTCGAAATCTATCATATTGTCGGGGAGATGTGAGCAACTCAGGACAACTACGACAAGTTCCTTAGAGGGAATCATGTAGATTCTCTGGCCATCATGCCCGATACAGGAGAAGAGGTCCTCGGGAACATCGGTGAAGGACTTGTCCCGGTTAAGCCAGAAAAACGCTCCGTACCCGCCCTTGCTGTCCGAGGCCGGAGTAACACTGTAGTCCACCCATCCTTCCGGCAGGACCCGTTTCCCGCCAATACAGCCATCTTCAAGGTACATCTGGCCGAAACGGGCAAAGTCACGTGCAGTAGCATACAAGTATGATGATCCTACCGGGGTTCCCGAAATGTCGGATTCGAAGTAAGGATTATGGATGCTCAGGGGAGCGAAAAGACGGTCGTGAAGGTAGGTAAGGAAGTCTTCGTCCGAGTCGAACCGTCCACGGAGCCAGCGCATCACTATGTTAGTGCTTCCGCTGGAATAGTACCAGTGTGTACCAGGCTTGTATTGCAGAGGTTTGGACTGGGCGAAACCTCCCATGTCCGTTTCGCAGTGCAGCATCAGGTTCACATCCGACCTGTTACCGTAGTCCTCATTCCATTCCAGACCGCTTTGCATCTGCATAAGGTCGTTCAGGGTGATAGTCCTGCGATCATCCTGCTGCCATTCCGGAATGTCCAATGGAGCATAGATATCCACCATCCCGTCACCAGCCATGAGCCCAACCAAGGCATTGGTAAAACTCTTTGCCATGCTCCAGCTCAGCAGTCTGGTGTCAGGACCTATACCCTTGCCATACCTTTCAGCCACCACACCTCCTTGGTGCAGGACGACAAAGGCGAACGGATTGCCATTATAAGCCCGTTCATCGACCAGCGACCGTGCAATGGGTTCCATCCTAGCTGTGAGGACCGAATCACCTCGTGGCAGTGCAGGGCTGCCTGCATCGTCATTTGCCAAAGGCCAGGTTCGTGCAAGCAGGGCATCCTTGCCCCGGCCGCGAAGTAAAGTCACGCCGAAACCATCACGGAAGACGGCTTTTGATTTGCTCCAAAGGAAGCGGCTTGTCACTTCACGTTTTTCAAAGTCGACACGATTCCTGGTGAACCGGATGAACGAAAAGTTCAAGTCCAAAGCCTCAATATCGGCAGGTTCCCTGCCAGAGATGAAGACAGCGGATGCCAAGTTCTTTGCAGCATATCCCGTAATGATGGGCATTAGCCTGTTCAGGTACAAGCAGCCACCCAGCAAGGCAATGGCGAACACCGCCAACGTGATACGGCAAATCTTTCGAGCAGTCTTTTTCATAAAAACAAATATACACAAGAACTTACGTATTTTTTGTACATTTGCTTATCATTGCTTTGATTTCCAGACCTCCATGAAACACTTTTCATCCATTTTAGCTGCGCTCCTGCTGGCAGCACAGGCTTTTTCCCAGGATTATCCAAAATGGCTGGACCGCTCGGTTTTCTACCAGATCTACCCTTCGTCCTACATGGATTCCGACGGGAATGGCATAGGTGACATCAAAGGCATCACGTCTAAGCTGGACTACATCAGAAGCATCGGAGTCACAGCCATCTGGCTGAACCCCGTCTATGAATCCGGGTGGATGGATGGTGGCTATGATGTAATCGATTATTACAAAGTCGATCCCCGTTTTGGGACCAACACCGACATGGTTGAGCTTATCTCAGAGGCCCACAAGAGAGGCATCAAGGTGATCATGGACTTGGTCGCCGGACACACCAGCGACCGGAATCCCTGGTTCATCCAGTCAATGGAGGCCGATCCCAACCAGCGCTACAGCGACTATTACATCTGGACCGACGAGATCAGCGCCAAGGATAAGGAAGACATAGCCGAAAGATACCGCCAGCCCAATCCGAAGTCCAGCACCATCGGCAAATTCGTAGAGAAGGACGCCCCAAGGGCAAAGTATTACTACAAGAACTACTACGAAGCCCAGCCTGCCCTCAACTACGGGTTTGCCAATCCGGATCCCTCCCATCCTTGGGAGCAGCCTGTGGATGCGCCAGGACCGAGGGCCGTATGGCAGGAGCTTCGCAACATAATGACATTCTGGTTTGACAAGGGGGCAGACGGTTTCCGTGTAGACATGGCGCAAAGCCTTGTGAAAAATGATGAAGGTTTCAAGGTCACCAGCAGGATGTGGAAAGACTTCACGGCATGGATGCATTCCAATTACCCTGACAATGTGCTCCTTGCCGAATGGTCGGATCCGGAAGTCTCGCTTCCGGCCGGTTTCAACGTGGATTTCTTCCTTCCTTGGCGCAGCGCCACCGGTTACACGAAACTGATTCTCCCGGAGCCCTATGGGAAGCATGCTACGAATTATTTCAACAAGGCAGGGCTTGGTGAAGTCCGGGAATTCGTAGATTATTACACGAGGACCCTCAAGACTGTCGGGAAGATTGGTTACATGGCTCCCCAGACCTCCAACCATGATGTCCAGAGACCGAACATCCTCACCCGCAACACGATCGACCAGCTGAAGGTTGCCATTACCTTCTTCCTGACCCTCAAGAGCATTCCTTTCATTTATTATGGAGACGAAATCGGCATGAAATACAATCCCGAAGCTCCGGAAAAGGAGGGGTCGCGTGAAGTTTTCTCATCAGGCTTCGTCAATGAAAGATCCGGTTCCAGGACTCCGATGCAGTGGACCAATGGAGCCAATGCCGGATTTTCCACTTGTGCTCCGGAAGACCTGTTCCTCCCTGTCGACACCGATGGAGGCCTGCTCACTGTAGAGACCCAGGAGAAGGATCCTGATTCCATGCTCAACTACGTGCGCAAAGTGCTTGCCCTCCGCCAGGATTCTCCGGCGATGAGCAACACCGGGGACTGGGAATATGTCTCCGATCCCGATAAACCCTACCCTATGGTCTACAAGAGATTCTCCGGCGACGAAATCTACATCGTAGCCCTCAATCCTAGCGGTAAGAAGGCAAGTGCGCGTTTCCCTACCCTGGGCCGTTCTAAAGCCGGAGTTTTCTCAATGGTCGGAAAGGCAGCCTATAAATCCGGGAAAGAGACCGACAAAGTCGACATTGGCCCGGTCAGTGCAGTTATTTTCAAGATGGAAAAGTGAGTGGCCCGGATGAATGTCAAGCTTTCAACCACTCGTATTTCTCCACGCTGTAGATCGGGACGAACGGAAGTAGGATAGGAGTCTTGCGGACATATTCCTGGTACTCAGGATCCTCTGCGTAATTGGCATTCTGCCTGATTTCCAGACGGCGGGCACCGCTGAACATCACATAGACGATTCCGGCATAGCCTACCAGGGCGATCAACCACTGCCAGACAGTCATGCATGCCCCGATGCCTGTTAGGAGGCAGCCGGTCCATATCACAAGTTCCCCGAGGTAGTTGGGGCAGCGGACCATCCTGTAGAGCCCCTTGTCCACGAATCTCTTTGGATTGGCTTTCTTTGCTGCATTCTTCTGTGCATCAGCGCCAGCTTCAAGGAGGACTCCGCAGAACATGACGGCAGATCCGATCCAGACCCAGATTTCATAGACAGGTTTCCCTGCAGTCATGTTTCCCAGCCTGAAAGCTATCGGGCTTACCTGACAGACGTAAAGGAGGGCGCAGAAGATCCAGACAGACAGGATCACTCCAAGCGGTTTCTCCTGTTTAAGGAGGGGATCGAAGAGTATTTTCCGATAGGCGGCAGCCTTGCGTTCACGGAAGAGCAGGTAACCACCGAGACGGCAACCGAAGATCAACAGGACCGCGCAGGCAAGTGCAGTGGCAGTAGTGATCGCCGGATGGAACATGATGAACATCGTGATTGCAAGGGCAGCGATCGAAAACCCGTAACCAAGGCTGAAGAAGTAGATGAAATATTTCCAGCCGATTGCTGAGACGGCCAGAGAGACCGCGAGCAGAATCCAAAGATAAGACATGTCAGTTATTTTTAATAATCAATATTACCGGATAAGATACCTTTCACCAGTAGCTCGGACTACGGCATCGTAGAAGCCCTGGTCATACCCACCAGGCTGGTCATT
>CADBMD010000121.1 GCA_902795735.1 uncultured Bacteroidia bacterium | reverse complement strand
CGAATCCGGTGAGATCGGAAAGAGCGACTGTCGCTTGTCCCACCTTGAGCTTCACACTACCGGCATACTGCCATTCCCACTTGTCCCCGGTAGTACCGAGAACCTGCCCGAGAGCCTTCCCATTGACCTTGACTTTGAATCCTCCAGGACCTTCAGCATCCGTCCATGGAGAAGTCCAGTTGAAGGTACGGACCCATAGATGATAGGTCCCGGCCTGGGAAACACTGAAGGTAGCGGAGGCGTCGGCAACGGGGACACCCATGCCATGAGCGATAAGATAGGGAGAGCCCATCTGGTCCATGAACTGCTGGTCCACCGACCATCCGCCCTTGGAGGTAAAACTCTCGGCTTCTATGAATATGTCGGTTCCTTCAGAGGCTCTTCCAGAGGAAAAAGCAAGAGAGGACAGAAGGATGGCCGTAAAAAACAAGACAGTTCTTTTCATAGCGTTAATTTACGGAAAAATATGAAATAACGATCTTCTCTCTTATCTTATCTTTATAATCATCCATCGCAGCCCCGCAGAGACCGGCGAAATCTTGCCCATATGGTTTTTATAACTATCTTTGCCTATACTGAATAATCCTTTTTCAATGAATAGAATTGCCTCATTGATAAGCATTGCGACACTCGCTTTGGCCCTTGTCGCTTGCAGCCCCGAATCGAAGGGCGAGATACAACCTACCCAAGAGACTCCTGGCCAGACTGAGCCCCAACAGGGAAAAACCGAAACCATAGCCGGGACTACCATTGCGGCAACCAACAATGCTGCCGGCCAGGTCATTGACAGCAAGACCGGGAAAGGCATCCAGGGAGTTACAGTGACAGATGGATACACTTGTGTCCAGACAGATGCAAACGGCGTTTACCAGCTGAAGCAGAACATCATGGCACGCAACATCTACATCACGGTTCCCTCTGCCTACAAGATTCCACTGAAAGACGACACTCACTATCCGTACTTCTATCGGACACTTCCGTCCCAGAAAACGACCCTGACCAGGAACGACTTCGAACTTGAGCCTCTTGACAAGCCTGAAACCCAGTTCACCATGGTGATGATCGGTGATCCCCAGTGCAAGCAGACTGACCATGTCTACCGGTACCGTGACGAGACCATCGAAGATATACGTTCTACCCTGGGAGAAGCCAGGGAAAGCGGGAAATATCCCAATGCCTATGCAATGACCCTGGGCGACATAGTCCACGACACTCCCAATCTCTGGGAAGACATGACAATCTCCATGAGCAATGTCAAGATCGGTTCCGACTACCTGCCTTTCTTCCAGTGCATCGGCAACCACGACCATAATGCCACCCGGGCAGAGTCTGACCATGCGGCCACGACTGATTATGTCAATCATTTCGGACCGACTGACTATAGCTTCGACCGTGGCGACGTCCACATCGTGGTAATGGACAACATCATCGGCACCTCATCTTCCGGTACCACATGGACCTACAGTGCAGGCTTCTCCGACTCCCAGTTCGGGTGGCTGAGGCAAGATCTAAGCTTCGTCAAAGACAAGGACAAGAAGATGATCTTCCTGTGCTGCCATATTCCTTTCAGGGCAGGAGCAAACAGCGGAGGTTCCTCAGTCAACCGGGACAAGTACTACGAGGAAGTCCTCAACCTCCTGACCCAGTTCAAGGAAGCCCACATAATGATCGGACATACCCATTATTCCCAGAATTACATCCACACTTCCTATCTGTGCAAGGGAGGACAGCCCATCTATGAACATATCCACCAGGCCGCCTGCGGGGCATGGTGGGCTGCCAATTCCAGCGTTTCCGGAGCGCCTAATGGCTACAACATCTACGAAATCGACGGTCCCACGATTGTCAACTGGCTCAACAAGGGCACCGGACGCGACGCGTCCTACCAGCTTAGGGTATTTGACGGGAACCAGATCTACACAGGTACCAAAGGCTACACCTACAGCTGGTTCGAAGAGAGCAACATAGGCGGCAAGGCCGGGATTGAATCCATCGGCAATCCGCTGCTGAAAAACTGCTTCGTAGCCGAGGTATGGGACGACGACAGCATGAATGTCACAGTTGAGTTCTGGCAGGGTGGAAAGAAGGTCGGCGATTTCACTCGCCTGGATGACAAAACTTGCACTAATATTCCTCTCTGCTCTTTCTGGTTCAACGAAAAGAACAAGAACACCTCTACTTGGGCCAGCAAGACAAGCAGCCATTACTGGTACTTCAAGCCTGCCAGCGGAGACCCTTCCGCCGAAAAGGACTGGGAAGTCAAGGTCACTCGCGTCATTCCCTCCAGCGGGGTTGAAAACCACTGGTCGCGCTCAGACCTTACCGTGGACTATTCTGAATTTTAATCCTCACAACATATGAAAAGACTCTCGATATTCCTTGCGGTTTCCATGATTTTACTGACCGCCGGGGTCCCCGGACTATGGGCATCCCGAAGGATAGTCATAGACAGCTTCCCCTGGGAAAATGTTTCCGGTGAAAAAGTACCTTCTTACCTTTACCTTGAAGGTGGATTTCTCACTACGGATAAAGGCTGTCCGGACTGGGGAACCACCGATCCTTCAAAGGCTTTGTTCCTGGGCGACCATCTTGGAGACGTCGTCGTGACATATTCTTCCGGAAAAGTGGAAAAGGTTCCGCTTGTTCTAGGCTACACCGTCTGGATGCACGGCATCTGGATGGAAGGTCCTGCTCCATTCAAGGGAGACGCTGCAGACAAGGACCTTGCCGCCTTGCTGGAAAGGACCCTCTGCCTTTCAGGAGGTTTCGAGGGAAAAGAGAAAGGAATCCTAAGGATAGAACTGTCACGGGAGGACATCAAAAGCATCTCGATTGAGAAAGGAACCGCAAAGGAGGCCGCTCCTGTCTTCACGGCAGGCTGGTTCTCCGATGATGAGGATACCTCTGGTTTCTTTGCCTCCCACCCGGTGAAAGCCGGTGCTGGCATCCCGAAGGAAGTCAAGGCTGCATTAAAAAGATTGGGCAGGGCCTTGCACACCTTTGAGGACGACTTCAAGGGAACACTTGCTCCTTATGAAGCTGTATCCGGAACCGGAATACGTTTTGACGGGAACGATCTGGCCAGGATAGCCACTGCCGTAGTGCAATGCAACATGGACAACCTTGTTGGAAGGACCGACAAGGATGGCTTCATCCACACTTCCTACAAGGATGCGCCTTCCTGGAGATATGATGGATTCGGCCCCTATGTCTCAAAGGCCAATTCCTATTTCGACTCTTTCTATTCGCGGGATGCAGGCAGGGCCATCATGACCCTGAACGGATTCCACAAGACGGCCGAAGCCGGCAGTGCCTGTCTTTTCGGGAACAAATGGATGATGTACTACCCGGAAAACGGACTCACCCTGAATGGACATCCTCTCCCGGGACATTTCAGCGTGATTCCCAACAAACCGCTCATCTATTCTACCTTTCTCACCCATCATGGCTGGCCTACCCGATACACCAAAGAACGTTTCGGTGATGACTTCGAAAGCCTGGGGAACCAAGAAACTGACGGGCATGGCTTGATGATGATGGCTAACTGGGTGACATGGAAGAACCTGGGAGGAGACTCTGCTTATGTCAGGGCAAACTGGAAATACCTCAGGGAGGCCGCAGAATGGATCCTCTGGTGCCATGACAACCCTGATCTTTCCTTCGCAAAGGATGGCCTGCTCTACGGAGAAACCGAAGCGGCGATGAATGAATATACCCTCTATTCCAATGTCCCGTGCTATCTGGGTCTCCTCTGCTATTCCGAGATGGCCTCAGCCATCGGTGAAAAGGATTATTCAGGGAGATGGCTCGCATGCGCCCGGAAGATGAAGGAAGGGATCGACTCAGGGCTGGCCTCCGAAGGAGGAGCCGAGTGGGACAAGGAACATTTCGGCTTTTTCCACGACCCCGTGCCGACTATGTTCGCTGATGTCTGCGGCTATGGACTGGAAGGACTGCCGGAGTCCTGGAGATCCCGCTCGGAAAGTGCATTTGAAGAGGACCTTGCCAAAACAATCGAACATGGTTGGCTCGGAGCGGCAGGTGGCATAGGCTACAACCACTCCATGATCACACAGAATGCACTGCTCCTCGACCGGATGGATGCAACCGGAAAATTGATTGAATCACTGTCCAGGATATGCTACGCACCCAGACTTCCGGAACCATACCTGGTTCCTGAAGGATTCACTGCCGACGTTGCCAAGGGAATCTACCGGCGGCAGGGCGACTTGGGAAACCTTGTGCAGCTGGCAGAAGCATTGAAATGCTATCTCGTGGCCATCGGGATTTCTCCCGTCCACGACCAGGTGCTTCAACTGATGCCAAGACTTCCAAAGGGATGGGGTGCAGCGGTGACGGAATTCCCTGTTCAGAACACGAATGCGACTCTCACCTTCAATGTAGGGAAACCAAAGCGTGGCCGTCAACGGATTGACTGGAGCCTATCCTCCATGGACGGTATCAAACGTGTTGATGTCCGCTTCGGACCTTTCGAAGCCGGACGGACAAAAGCAAAGGTGAAGCTGAACGGTAAGAAATATACGATCCCTCTCAAAGATTCAGGCGATTCTTCATGGGGGTGGATACGTGGCTCAGAATAATCAAATTGCGCAAAATCCTGAAATACTTTTCCGCTCTGACCTTGACGCTTTTGTCTTGTGTACCGGCCCTGTCCCAATGGAAGCCGAAGGAGTTCCTGTCCCCTGACAGGGAATTCAGACCCTGGACATGGTACCACTGGCAGAATGGACACATCGGGAAAGACGCCATCAAGAAGGATCTAGAGTCGATGAAGGAAGTCGGTATCGCCGGATTCTATCTTTTCAATTCTGCCGAAGGAGTTCCGCCAGGTCCGGTCGTGTACATGGGCGATGAGTGGTGGGATGCCTACCATTACTTACAGAAGGAGGCTGAACGTCTGGGACTGGAAATGGGGGTGGTAAATGGAGCAGGCTGGTCGGTCTCCGGAGGACCTTGGGTAACTCCGGACGATGCCATGCAAGAGTTGGCCTGGACAGAGCTGAGGCTCAGTGGCCCAAGGCATTTTGACGGAACTTTGGACGAGCCGGTTCCCTGCCTCGGACTTGAACGCGACATGCAGAAGAATCCGGTCCGTAACCGTCGTTATTATGTTCCGAGGGACAAAGTTGCAGGCTACTTCCACGACATTGCTATCCTGGCTTTTCCAACTCCGGAGGGAGAAATAAATGGCAGGCCATACCATATCGATGGTTGGTGGGACAAGGCTGGATTCACGAAAATGTCATCCTGGGCCAAAGACGTGAACCAGGCTCCCGGGAAAGAAACCGTGAGGGTAGATGAGATCATAGACCTGACGGACAAGACCGGACCTGACGGTTCCTTGGAGTGGGATGTTCCGGAAGGATCCTGGACCGTCTTGAGGATAGGGTACCAGCCCACGGGAAGGCGGAACCATCCTGCAGCAGAAGGCGGTAGCGGACTGGAAGTTGACAAGCTTTCGGCAGCTGCACTCGACCGCTATTGGAAGGCCTCCACCGGCAGGCTGCTCGATGGTTCTGAATATGTCTCCAAGGTCCTGATTGACAGTTATGAAGCGGGTCTGCAGAATTGGACTTCCGGATTTGAGAAGCAGTTCCTTGAAAGGATGGGGTACGACCTGCGGAAGTTCCTGCCGGCAATCACCGGAAGAGTGGTGGAAGGAACGGATGAAACAGAACGTTTCCTCTGGGACTACCGAAAAGTCATCAGCGACCTTCTCATCGAGAATTTCTACGACCATTTTGCAGACCTTGTCCATCAGGCTGGGAGAAAGCTTTCCATAGAGCCCTACGGCCAGTTCGGCAACACTGATGAATTCTCGACAGGAGGGACTGCGGACATCCTTGCCGGAGAATTCTGGGCGGGAGAGAATGCCGGATCCACAAACCGGACCACCATGAAACTGGCCTCTTCATTGTCTCATGTCTATGGAAAGGAGATTGTCGCGGCCGAAGCATTTACAAACAGCGGCAGGATCTTCGAAGTCCATCCAGGAATGCTCAAGACCCAGGGCGACTACTACTTCTGCCAAGGAATGAACCAGGTCTGGCTTCACAGTTTCGTGCACGATCCCTATGAGAAGATTCCGGGAATGACCCTCGGCTCTTATGGGACCCATTTCAATCGCAGGAACACATGGTGGAAGTATTCAAAGCCATGGTTCGACTACCTCTCCCGCTGCCAGTACATGCTTCGCAAAGGCAAGAGTTCCTGCTCCATATTGTACTACATGGGAGAAGACTCCCCTTCGAGACCTCCTAAGACCGAGGATCTGGTCCCAGCTATTCCGGCCGGCTACGACTACGACTTCTGCGGCGGTTCTGAAATCCTTCCTGAACTCAAGGCAGGTACTTACAAGGTCATCGTAGTCAAGTCCCAGGCTTTCCTTCGCCCTAAGATTCTCGAGCAGCTCAAATCACTTGAAAGAGCCGGAACTCTCATCATTACGGGAACGTCCGGCAAAAGCTTGGAAGATTTCCTGAAAGAGAACGGGATCCTTCCTGACTTGGAAATATCCCTGCCATCCGGCTACACTCCCGAAGCGACGCAATATCCCGGAGGTCCCATCACCTTTACCCACCGGAAAGGCAAGTCTTCGGAACTGTTCTTCGTCTCCAACCAGCAGGCCGGAAAGGCGGTGGATGTCTCTTTGTTATTCAATGTGAAGGGTTTGGCCCCGGAAGTTTGGAATCCCATGGACGGAAGTGTCTCGCCGGTTCATGACTATGATGTTACTCGTGACGGAAGGATCAGGATGCATCTCTTCCTTGAAGAATCTGGTTCTGCTTTCATAGTCTTCAAGAAGAAGGCTTCAAGGAAAACTACCTGCAAGGCGCATGCTGCTGAGTCCCTGCCACGAAAGGTACTTGATCTCCGCCATGCCTGGAGAATCGACCTGTTACCTTCAGATTCTCTTCAAGACCTTTCCCTTTCAGAAGATCCGAATGTGAAGTATTATTCCGGAGAAATCCTCTACCGCAACAACTTTGAGGTCTCAGGAAAGGAAGGTCGACGCTTCACCCTTGATCTGGGGGATGTCGCGGTTATCGCCCAGGTAAAGATCAACGGAAAGGATGCCGGGACGCTTTGGTGCAAACCATTCCGGACCGACATAACCGAATATGTCCAAGCGGGAGTCAATTCACTGGATATTAAAGTCGTGAATCTGCTCTACAACAGGGTAGCAGGCGACCTTCTCCTCCCCGAAGATTGTGAATGGACGACGGACACGGGATCCACTGCATCCGGATATTCATTGAAAAAGATTCCAGAATGGGTAGTTGAAGGCAAGGACAGCCCGACCGGACGGCACACTTTCTCGACTTGGAAATGGCCGTACATGGTTGGCCGCAATCTCCCTCCGTCAGGACTCATAGGTCCCGTACAGATCTTCGTGTCAGAACTCTAGCAGAACAGAGGCGTTACCTGTGAACCCGGAAACCGTTACTGTCTCCGTTGTGGGGTCATATGATCCTCCGGTGACATGAACGGCTCTCTTTCCGTCCGGATGCGGAAGGCGTATCTTCACGGTCGAAGGCTTCCTGGGATCCGGGCAGGATACATCTGCGCGGATTTCACCTTCGGCGACATGGGAGACGACATCCAGGTTGACCGGACCGAAATAGCTGAGTACGGAATCCAGGACGATCTTCTCTCCGTCTTCCATCCACCTGCGCGGAATCACACTGAGGAGCTTCAAGGTGTCCCCGGACTCATGATAGAGCATCTGGCGTGTTTCCATCAGGAAGTTGCTTTCTTCATGTGTCTTGTGGACGCTTACCTTGAAATAATGTTCCCAAAAAGTGCCTGTACTGTGGTCAATATGTGGGGCTACAGTGTAATAATAGGTGTTCAGGAATGGCTTGACCATGCCGAGGCGGGCCTGGAGCATGTTGTATTTGCCATAATAGGGCTGGCTGAAGAAAGAATTCCCTTGGCAGACGATATCACGGTAGTACTTGAGTACGATGGAAGCATCCCGGCTTCCCGGATCGATAACCTCAGTAAAGAGAAGGTGTATGGGGCCGAGCAGCCCGTCTGCCGTCATGAAGGTCCCGTGGGATCGGTAGTTTTCCGCCTTGTGGAGAAGGAAACGTGCCGTAGGAGATTCGGCCCACGGAGAACATGTCGGGCACCATGAGCCGTCCGAAATGGGAACGACAGGAGAAGAGGCCAGACATGAGTGGAATGAATCGAGGATGTCTTTCAGCCAGGACCTCGCCTCTGCTGTCAACGACGAAGCTTCTCCGGAACCGATGTCCTCAAGTACTTCGCAGATTCTCTTCAGGCCAAGGTAGGAATAACCGTTAAGCATGAATTGATGGAACTGATCCTCGGGATCTGCCACCTTGCCATCGATCATTCCATAGCCGCGTCCCCGCAGTTCCTCCCTGAAGTTACGCGCCCTCCATTCAATCAGGTAGTTGCATGCCTTAAGGATCTGTGGCTTTATCTGTTCGATCCATTGCCGGTCCTTCGTGTAGCGATAGTATTCTCCGATGGACCAGAGGACTGCCCCTGTCTCGATCGTGTAGCCGAAATAGTTGACGATCCTTCCGTCTTCTTGCTGCGTGTCAAGGAAATACTGAAGGCAGCGGCGTGCCTGCTCGGTCAGGCCCATGGATTCGTAGAACTGGATGATGGGAGCACTTTCCGTTCCAATCGGTGAATAAACACCCACATTGGGAGCCAGTGTTCCCTGGTCACGGTCGCCAAAGGTGATCAGTTCTAGATGGAGCAGTCCGGCCCGGATCATGTTGTCGATCCTCTCTTCGGGTACATGGATCCTGGCAGCTGCGTCAAGTTTACTCTGCCAGAAGGCTTTGCACTGAGCATGGAGCTCTTCGTACGGCCTTTGGGCAAGCATTTCTGCCCGGGCTGGGACGATGGGACGATGCGGGAGGAAATAATCCACGTCCATCGATTCACCAGGCTGGATGAGTACGGCTGTTTCCTCATTCGGCACAGGTTGTCCGCCGATGAAGCTGATGCAGAAAACCCTTCCGTCCTTGAATGAAGAGAAACCGGTAGCAGGGTCATAGGTATATTCTCCACCAGGGAAGGTCGCATAGGGGATTTTCATCCATGCATACCGCGGTACTGCCCCAGTATTGGTGATGACTGTGTGGATGACCAGAACAGTCTCTTCATCTGCCTCCGGCGTTTTAGAAAGGACCTCCTCCAACTGTTTTCTCTGCGTTTCCGTCCAAGAGCGGCCTCCTGAATAGCTGTCCGAGATCATGAAGTGCGTTCCCCTGACATTCTCCTCGACAAGGATGGATTTCTCCAGAGTCACGAAACTCTTCGAACTATAGACGACGTCATCGTCCACCGTAACCGACTGATAGATTGGAAAGACACCGTCCTCAAGGCTACGAGTGATGTTGTCGTAAGCCCCCACGCCACGGCTGAAGCTGTAATTGTAGCTGATCGGATGGGGAGAGACGCCTTCGTCCACCAGCCGGCTCCAAGCCATCGTTGGGATTACCATCTTGTCGGTCTGATAGGTGGAAAGCGCGTCAGGCAGTTCCTCACTGATTTCGAAACGACGGATGTCCCTGCTGATTCCAAGCCAGATCGGAGCGCTCATCTTACGGGTGACCTTCTCCGCCGCCTCGAACGAGGCCTCCTCTGCCTGTTCGATGTTGTCTATCTTGGAAACGAGATGTCGGGACTTGATGAATGCCACAGTCTCGTCATAGGACATGGAAACGCCATCCGGCAATACCACTACCTGATACTCAGGTATCCAGATCGGAGACTGAGCATTGACATCGCGCAGGAAAAAGGAGAATGATTCCGCTCCATTACCGATCGAGATGATGGTGGAGTTCGGACCCATCGAGGTGACAGGATTATCGATTCCGCAGCGAAGCCTCACGCAGGAAGGCTTCACTGCCTTTATGACACCGCCTTTGGCACGGACCCTGCCTTTGACGAGCTTCACGGTCGAAACCGATCCATTGAAAGCTTCGATGCTGACCTCTCCGGACAAGGCCTTCCATTCGATTTCAAAGGCATTGAGCCGGATCAGCAACGCTTGGATCAGGATCAGGCATAACAGCGTGGCTGCCCTTTTCATTATGAGTTATTCCTTGTAAAGTCCCTGGCGGGAAAGCTGGTGGTCAAGGTTGGCCAGGCCGCAGACGACCACCGCGGTGACAGTCGCCGAGTGTTCCATGTATTCAGGAATCAGCTTGTTGTAGATGTCCCTCTCGGTGTGCCAGATTTCCTGGTACTCGAAGTTGTAGCCCTTGGGATCCGTTTCCTGGAAACTGATAGTGGGAACTCCGTTCATTGCGAAATAAGCATGGTCGCTTCCTCCGGCCCTGGTAGGAACGGGCTGAGGATCGCCCTGACGCTTGTTGACAGTGAAAGGAACTTCGGGATCTAGGTTGGCTATCGGCTTGCAAACCTCAACGAAATCATCATACATCGCCGGCGGGACAGTGATTCCCGTTGACATCAAAGGACCTCCGTCACGGTTGAAATAGTTGGAAATCTTATCAAGGGGAACGGTCTTGTTCTCAACGAAGAACTTGGATCCAAGGAGTCCGTATTCCTCGCCGGTCCAGATGCAGATCATGATCGAACGCTTGGGTTTCACGCCGGAAGTGGCAAGGAGGCGGGCAACCTCCATGTTAAGGCTGGCTCCGTTGCCGTCATCGACCGCGCCGCCGCCGTTGTCATAGGCATCGAGATGGCCGCCCGTGAGGACATATTCATTGGGATACTTGCTGCCTCGGATTATTCCTATGATGTTGTGGTACTTGACTGGTCCGCGATAGAAATGGTTGCGGATGTCGAACTCCAGCTGGAAGATGTCCTTGCGCTCGACTTTCTTCTTGATGATATCGAACTGGGCTTCGTCAAGGCAGATGTCGCAGACGCGCGGGAGGTTCTCCATAGTGATGTCGTAGCAGTTGGCACGGTCGTACATTATGCGGAGAGGTACCTTGGCGGAACGGATGAATCCAGCGACTCCGGCCTCAACCATCTCCTTGTAGAAGAGAGCCACGGTCTTCTCGTACGGAATCATCTCCTTGGGGGTCTCGTCCGGGTGCGAGCGGTTGTAGCGCATGATCTCCATGTTCTTCATGGTGATCTCTTCATTCTTCTCCATAACCTTCGCCCTGGCTTCGTTGGCCTTGTCGGACCAGTCGATGGCCATGCCGTTGGATTCGGCATCGAGGAGGACCCATGCACCCTTCAGGGCACCTTTCATCCTTTCAAACTCTCGTTTCGAGTGGGGCTCGATCAGGACTATTCCCGTCTGCTTGCCTTTGGTAGGTGCTGTGTAAGACGGTGTTCCGAAATGGAGGGTCATGCCGTCTTCGCTCAGCATCCTGCCGAACCAGGGACCGCGGTCGAAACCGACATTGATCTCTCCGGCTTCCTGTACCATCACTTCAAGGCCCCATGACTCAAACTGCTCCTTCACCCAGGCTTCGGCATGGGTCAGGGCGGAAGAACCTACGGGACGGCCCCCTATGTAATTGGCAAGATGGTCGGCGTGTTCCATAACCTTGTTGTCTGTCGTACCGATCTCGATGATCTTCTTGACAGTCTTGTCTTGAGCCAGTGAAGGCACTGCAAGGCAAACAGCCACGAATGTGACCAGGGTAATCAATGTTCTCTTCATACTAAACGGGTTCTTTTGGTTTAACTGCTAAGTTCTTCCACAAAAATAAAAACTTTATGGAAATACCCAATCAATCCACGCGATAAAGTTCCGGTATCTCAGGCCGAGGGACTCCGACCGTACAGTTGACATGCCAGTCGAGGTTATTCACGTAGAGATGCCTGAAATCGAAGGGCTGGGGCGTCCAGACCCGGAACAGGTTGCCTTCCTGCCAGGAGTTACCAGCTGAGGCGTAGTCGCACATAGGCAGGACATGGCTGCCGCCGGCTTCATCGATGCATGAAACTTCAAAGGTCATCCACAGGGCCGGATCGGGGCTGGCTATCCTCTTGACCTGGACTGTTCCATCTTTCCCTCTGTCGAATTCATAGCGGTACATGGGCGGAACATCAACACCATCCCTGCGGGGAATGAGCCTTGTGTCGAACGACAGGACCACCGGTCCCCTCCGGATGGCGGCATCGCCGGTCCCGTTGGGCGCATCCAGGACCTTGGCCGTAAAATCAAACTTCAAGGCAACCTCGTCGCCAGGATTCCACCGTCTTGTGATCTTCAAATATTTGCCCGGTTTGGCAGAAACCGTCTTCCCGCATACGGTAACGCTGGTTCTGGCGCTCCATTCCGGAATACGCAGTTTCAAGGTGAATTCTTCTGCTTTATCAGGAGTCACGGTAACCTTGACATCTTCATCCACAGGGTAATTCCCGCTTACGGAAAGTTTCATGGGTGCCCCGGAAGGAGTGGTCAAAAAGACTTCGGATGCGCTGTAGAGATTGACAACCGGTCCCTCCTGCGAGGCCATGACAGCCCAAGATGGAGTGGTCATCAAGCCGCGCGGTCCGTTTGCGACGCAGCAGCTCATCACCACGTCGGGGAACTGCAGATGGCTGTGTACCCGTTCTCCCATCAATCCTGAGTAGTAGGCGAACCATTCCCCATGGGGAGACATTGCCGAAAGCATGGCATTGTACAGGGATTGTTCCAGGAGGTCGGCGTAGTGGCTCTCTCCGGTAAGGCGCAGTGCCTGGTAAAGAAGCTTCATCCATGTCGCAGTGACACAAGTCTCCATGCCTTGATAGACTGGCTCACTCTGGTGGAGCTTTCCGTGGAACCAGATCTCGGCTGCAGAACCTGATCCGACAATCATCAGCTCATCACGTTCGATTTTCCGGATAAGGTTGAGAACGGCGTCCCTGTACCCTTTGTTACCTGTGCAACGGTAAAGTTCCAGGAGTCCTTCGAAGCAGGACATCATTTCATAAGCTTTCGGAGCTCCGGACATCTTCCACATGGGCTTGTCTGAAAGTGCTTCCTCGATAAGGTGAAGTCCGGTAGGGGTAAGTTTGTTGGGCAAGGACCAGCTGCCGACTATGTGTTCGGCAAAGTCAAGGTAACGTTTCTCTCCTGTCCTCTGGTAAAGGAGGACTATCGGTTCGAGGACCGAAGAAGATGCCAGTCCTTTCCATCCGATCCATCCGGTCTCGGCAATATTGACTCCGCTCTGCGGTCCGGCTTCCTTGATGAGATGGTCGGCAGCGGCGCAGGCCGCCTTGAGGACCGAGGTGTCAGCAGTCCGGTCATAGTAGGCCAGAAGGCCGAGAAGAGTGTATTTCCGGCCCCAGATGTCCCAGTCGCCAAGGTGGTATTCCTCCGGATAGGTACCGATGTATCCGTCAGGCCCTTGGGTAGCCAGAAGACCTTTTACTGCAGCATCGACGACAGCTTTATGTTCCGATGTCGGGGCGTAGTCATAACCCATCATCGCAGCGGTGAACCATTTTCCCCAGAACTCTGTCCTGAATCCCCATTTCCCATCGGACTTGTCCCGGAAGGCGAACAAGAGCCTTTCCAGGTCCTGGGCCATAAGGCGATTCTCTATGCAGCCGTCCAGTCTTTCTCCAAGGTAGCCGCTGAAATGGGTTTCTGCTGGTCTGAGCGCATCTTTCCTGGCCAATGCCTGACCGGCATCGGCCGAAGGCAACGCAAAGAGGAAAAACGTTGCCAGCAATATGATTCTTTTCATGGGGTTATTTGTTTGATTCTCGAGCCAGGAAGCATTGTATTGTGTTGGACATCAGGCAGCAGATCGTCATGGGGCCGACACCTCCGGGAACGGGAGTGATGACAGAGGCCTTTGGTTCGACCGAGGCAAAATCCACGTCGCCGCAGAGCTTGCCGTTCTCGTCAAGGTCCATTCCGACGTCAATCACAGCCGCTCCTTCCTTGACCATGTCTCCGGTCACGAACTTGGCTTTACCGATGGCCGCAACGAGGATGTCTGCCTGCCTGGTGACCTCAGGAAGGTCCTTGGTCCTTGAGTGGCAGATCGTTACCGTGGCATTCCTGTCAAGAAGGAGTTTCGAGATGGGCAGGCCGACGATCTGGCTTCTTCCAAGGACCACGGCCTTCTTGCCGGCAATCTCGACGTTCCCGGCTTCAAGGAGCTTTATGATTCCCATCGGAGTACAAGGCACTACGCATGAATCGTTTGGCCTTTTCTGCCAAAGGGCGGCGGTGTTGAGGGGGTGGAATCCGTCCACGTCCTTTTCCTTGGATATGGCTTCGATTACCTTGGTTTCGGAAATATGCCTGGGCAGCGGGAGCTGTACCAGGATTCCGTCCACGGATCCGTCGGAGTTGAGGGCTGCGATCCTGTCCAGGACTTCCTGCTCAGGAGTATCTTCAGGAAGCCTGAAGGTAGTGTGCTTGAATCCGACCACGTCGCAAGCTTTTTCCTTGTTGCGGACATAGGTTTGGCTTCCGGGGTCATTACCGACAAGGATTACCACAAGATGTGGAACCCGGCCGTATTTCTCAGGGAATGTCTTGACTTGTTCTGCCATCTCGGCCTTCAGCTTGGCCGCCAGCTCTTTGCCACTGATTACCATTTGTCTCTATCATTGTTAATTTGTCATTCCGAGCGAAGCGAAAGATCTCACAGCACCCAGTGCCCTATGTCGGTCCTGTAAAAAAGATTATCGCACTTTATCTTCCGTACGGCAGCAAGCGCCTTGTCACGGGCATCCTTAAGGTCCTTCCCTGATCCGACCACCATAAGCACACGGCCTCCGGATGTCACGACTGCCGGCGCGGTCTGCCCACAGAGTGAGGCCGCCTCGCCTTGCGAGGCCCCACCGCTCGCATCGGCAAGCGATGCTCCGGTCCCCCCTCTTAACGTGCCGAGGGTGGCAGTGGCCTCACCCTGTGGGCAGGCCGCGCCGGCCGCCTTAGTGCCCATGTGGTAGATCCTGATGGAAGGGTCGGAAAGAGCGTCCTCAAGACCTTCGATCCCGAATCCTTTAGAATATGACCCCGGATAACCCTTGGAAGCCATCACGAACCCCAAGGTGGCCTCGTCGGACCACTTGAGCTCGGGCATCATCTCGGAAGCCGGCTTGAATCCAAGGTCGCTGCTCTCATTCGTCCCTTCAGGAGTCTCCGGAGCAGCCATGCCCTCAGCTATGGCATTGAACACGTCGTAGATGTCGCTTTCAAGCCTTGGCAGGACAACCTCGGTCTCAGGATCACCGAAACGGCAGTTGAATTCCACCACCTTAATGCCTTGCTGGGTCTTCATCAATCCTCCGTAAAGGACGCCTTTGAACGGACAGCCTTCCGCAACCATGCCGGCCGCGACAGGCTTCATGATCTTTTCGAGGGCATATTCATAATCCTCGTCCTTAATGAAAGGGAGAGGGGAATATGCTCCCATACCGCCGGTATTGGGGCCTTTGTCTCCGTCGAAGGCACGCTTGTGATCCTGGGAAAGGACCATCGGGAACACCTCCTTGCCACAGACGAAGCAGAGGAAAGAGAACTCCGGGCCCGTCATGAATTCCTCGACGACCACTTTACCATGGCCAAACTTGTCGTCAAGCAGCATGTCTTTGAGAGCGGCCTCGGCTTCTTCGAAGTTTTCGGCGATCACAACGCCTTTGCCGGCAGCAAGGCCGTCATATTTCAGCACGACCGGGAAGGCTCCTTCGCGGACATATTCAAGGGCGCCATCGTAGTCATCAAAAGTCTTGTAGGCTGCTGTCGGAACGCCGTATTTCTCCATCAGGTGCTTGGCGAAATCCTTGCTGGATTCGATGGTTGCTGCTGCCTTGGTCGGGCCGAAGATCGACTGTCCGGCGGCGGTGAACACATCGACTATCCCTTCGGAAAGAGATGCTTCTGGACCGACTACGGTAAGGTCGATGCCCTTCTCCTTGACAAAAGCCAGGAGTTTGTCTATCTCTGTGTCTTTGATAGGGACGCATTCTGCCTGGGCCGCTATTCCGGCGTTGCCGGGGGCACAATAGATCCTGCGTACTTTCCTGGAGCGGGACAAGGCATCCACTATCGCGTGTTCCCTTCCGCCTCCTCCTACCACAAGGACAGTCTTGGAGATGTAGTCGTCGAGATTGATGGTCTTTCCATCCACCCTCGGTGCTGGCTTAAGATTGAAAACTCCCATTTCTTATCAGTGCTTGAAGTGTCTTTCTCCGGTGAAGAGCATGGCGATGCCGAGCTCGTTGCATTTCTTGATGGAGTCTTCGTCGCGGATCGAGCCTCCGGGCTGTACGATGGCTTTGACGCCGTACTGGGCAGCCAATGTTACGCAATCATCGAATGGAAAGAATGCGTCGGATGCCAGAACCAAGGCCGGAGCCTTGGCTCCTTCAGCCACTCCTGCCATTGCCTGCTCCAGGGCAATCTTCGCACTGCCTACACGGTTCATCTGGCCGGCACCGACTCCGAGGAGCATACCCCCGCAGCCGACTGCGATTGCATTGGACTTGACATGCTTGACCATCTTCCATGTGAATTCCAAGTCACGCATCTGCTCTTCAGTGGGCTTCGCCTCGGTAACGCACTGGTCAAGAGACAATGAACAGATTGTGAGATCCTGGTTCTGGACCAGCAAACCTCCGTTCACGCTGACGCAGCTCATCTGTTCCTTGACCTCAACTCCCATCTCGACCTTGAGGATCCTGAGGTTCTTCTTGGTGCATAGGAGTTCCAGTGCATCAGGGGCGAATGAGGGAGCCATCACGATCTCCAGGAATATGGGCTTGAGCATCTGTGCAGTCTGAAGGTCCACCTCACGGTTGAACGCCACGATGCCTCCGAAGATGGAAGTCTTGTCTCCTTCATAGGCCTTGGTCCAGGCTTCGGCAATGGTCTCTCCGACACCTGCTCCGCAGGGGTTCATGTGCTTAAGGCCGACAGCAAAAGGTTTGTCGGTGAACTCACGGACTATGTTAAGGGCTGCGTTGGCATCCTGTATATTATTGTAAGAAAGCTCTTTGCCATTCAGCTGCTCGGCGGTCGCCAAAGAATACGGCGCCTTCTTCAGGGTCTTGTAGAACTTGGCTTCCTGATGGGGATTCTCCCCATAACGCAACGGCTGGCAGATGTCATATTCAAGGAAAAGTTTCTCTGGGAGGCCTGCCTGGGGGCGCATCCAAGAAGCGATTGCCATGTCGTACTCAGCCGTGTGGGTGTAGGCCTTGGCAGAGAGTTTCAGGCGGGTCTCGCGGGAAGTGTGACCCTGAGCCTTCAGTTCATCGATAACCACTGCATAATCCTCCGGGTTCACGACTATCGTGACGCTTTCCCAGTTCTTGGCGGCGCTGCGGACCATCGATGGTCCTCCGATGTCGATGTGTTCGATGGCATCCTCCATGGTCACATCCGGCTTGGCAACAGTCTCGCGGAATGGATAGAGGTTGACGCACACAAGGTCGATGGTTCCGATCCCATTCTCTTCAAGCTGGCGCATGTGGTCAGGAAGGTCACGTCGGGCCAGAAGGGCACCGTGGATCTTGGGATGGAGGGTCTTGACCCTTCCGTCGCAGATCTCCGGAAAACCGGTCACGTCGCTGACGCTGGTAACGGGCAGTCCTGCCTCTTTCAACATCTTCATCGTTCCGCTG
>CADBMD010000120.1 GCA_902795735.1 uncultured Bacteroidia bacterium | reverse complement strand
GGACGAGATTCGAACTCGTGGTACGCTTGAGACGTACGTCGGTTTAGCAAACCGGTGGTTTCAGCCACTCACCCACCTCTCCAGTGGACTTCGGGCGATTGGTTCTGTCAAACCTTTCGTTCTAGTCAGGATTGCAAAGATACAAAAATAAATTGTTTTCCAACATCATTCTGCCAAAACAATGTTTTCTTGTGCCTTGAAAGCAACGTCTGAAGGAATGTGCAACTTGCGCAAATCGGTTTCAATATTAGGGATTTACGCAATGTCAAAAAAAATTACTATCTTTGTAAGACAAAATTATTAGTATGGGGGAATCCGTCAAAAAAGTTCTGTTCGTCAATTCGGAGATAATGCCTTTCCTTCCGGAGACTCCGATCGCGAGGATAGGTCGTTACCTGCCTCAAGGTATTCAGGAGCGCAAGAAGGAAATCAGGGCGTTCATGCCGCGTTATGGTTGCATCAACGAAAGGAAAAACCAACTCCATGAGGTCATCCGCCTCTCTGGGATGAACATCATCATCGGAGATGTGGACAGGACTCTGGTGATCAAAGTGGCTTCTATTGCAGCCGCGAGGATCCAGGTTTATTTCATCGACAACGACGACTTCTTCCGCCGCAAGCAGATCACCTATGACGCCGATGGCAAATTCTTCGAGGACAATGGACAAAGGGCCATCTTCTTTGCCCGCGGAGTACTCGAGACCGTCAAAAAACTACGCTGGGCCCCGGACGTCATCCACTGCCATGGCTGGATCTCACACCTCGTACCCCTGTACTTAAAGAAAGTCTACAACGGAGACCCCATCTTCAGCGACAGCAAGGTCGTCACGTCGTTCTACGGCGACATAGAGTCCGATGTGTTCCCAGCCTCCTTCAAGGAGACGGTTCCTTTCGGCGGAATCGGCCTTGACGATGTCTCTATCCTGGACAACCCCACTGGCATAAATCTTGCGGAAATGGCTGCTACGTATTCCGATGGCATCATTTTCGGTGCTCCGGATGTGGACGCGAACCTCGTCGAGTTCTGCAAGGGACTGGGTGTCCCTATGCTGCCTTTCGATGAAGAATCGATCAGCAGCGGACGTTACATCGACGAATACGATGGTTTTTATCAACAGTTGAAGTAATGAAGAAACTTCTTGCAGCGATCGTCCTGGCGGCGGCTCTGCTTTCTTGCACAAACGTCAACCAAAGCATTGGCGGCAACTTTATTGCCACCAACCAGAAATATGATTTCCACACTGCCGAATTCAATCTCGAGGATGTCTGGAACCGGTCGGTCGACAGCCTGACTGCCTATTCTTCCAGAAGGATCAATTTCGGCACCATACGGGACAAGGAATACGGACTCTTCAGGAGAGGCTGTGTGGTGACCCTGGTTCCGGTCTATCAGGATGTGGATTTCGGTCAGGACCCCATCTTCCAGAGATTCAGGTTCAAGGCAACTCCGGACAGCGTCTCCATGGCTGAAAGTGCGGATGCCAACATCCTCCAGAATGTCAATGTCTATGCCTTGACCGAGCCTCTCGACCCGAAGGACTACTATTCGAACACCGAAATCAAGCACGGTTCTGAGAGGATCACCAAAGGCATTCCTATCGTCAATGGTGTGGACTCGCTGACTTTCGAATTCACTTCCGAGTTCGGCAGCCGTTTCTTCAACATCACGGACGAGGACATGTCCGACTTCAGCAAGTACACATCCAAGTTCCCGGGCATCTACATCACGACCGACGACCCCGTGGGCGAGGGAGGACGTTTCAACATGTTCAAGCAGAACATCATCGAGAAGAACGCATCATCAGGCTACGTGACCCGTGCCGACAATTTCGCTCTCCTCTATTACAGTGGGATCTACGACGGAGTCAGGAAGGATTCAACCCTGATGTTCTACTTCAGTCCCCTGCAGTTCAACGACCTTGACTCACTCATCCGCGCCGGAGCATCATCGGTGGACCAATACGTGTTCAACGTCGACTACCACCAGACGACGGGTATGGCTGAAAAAGCCGGAGAGAAGATCGTCATAGAGGGTGGCAGCGGTCTGAAGCCGGTCATTACCGCAGATGAAATCAGGCGCTTGATCCACCAGGACATAGCCAAGAACGGCGGGAATCCCCAGACGACACTCATCACTAAGGCAACCATCGAGATGCCTTTCGAGTTCCCGGACGACTACACGAAGATGTACCTCTTCCCTGCCATTCTCAGTCCGTCCGTCAAGGTTGGAACAGATTCTACCGTTGCATTTGCTGGACTGACAGACGCCAGCGTCTCAACCGAGAACCAGGGCACGATCAACCGTTCCCTCTGCTGCTATGCCCCTGACGTGACCCATCATGTCCAGCAGATCATCAGGCAAACCAATGACGACATCTCTTCCTATGATGTCTGGCTGCTCATCATGCGCAAGGTCATCACCACGACCTCCAACGAGGAGGCAAGCCAGATGGCCGATTACTACCAGCAGATGGCCTACTATTCCTACTACAACCAGCTCTACGGCGGTTATGGCGGCTATGGTGGCTACGGTGGTTACGGCGGATATGGCGGCTATGGTGGTTACGGTGGCTATGGCTACAACAACTACTACAACTATATGATGATGGCGCAGGCTGCTTCCGCTTCCGCCACGAGCACTTCAGTCAGCTACGAACTGGACAAGGACTTCTATTACAACTGCAGCCTCCTGGGACCGGAATCCGGGACCAGAAGGCCGAAGTTGAGAGTCACTTACGCTCTTCCCAGAGAATAAACTTTATTTTTCAAGAGACCTGAGCAGAGCCTTTGAAGAGTTTACAAGGGCTGCGGTTTCTGTCTCCGGAACTGTTTCCCAGGCGATGTCCTTGAACTTCTCAAGCTGGGCGTCGAGCTTGGCTGACTTTGCAGCATCAAGGCCGGCCCTGACAATACGGATCTTTTCGAAATCCTGGATTCCTTCGATGAGCCTTTGTGAGCGGATGCTGGGGCCGTCAGGATAGACTAGGTAGCAATCGCCGGCTCTCCAAGTACGGAAACGGGCATCTACGCAAGGATTCTTGACCCAGCTGTTGTAGGCCCAGCGGAGATAGCCGCTGTAGCCGACTGCGGACGCGTACCAGCCAAGGAGTGCAGACTCAGCGGGGTCGGAATTGATGAAGGTGTTGGGGCGCTTGGGACCGCAGCAGGTGTAGAATGTGACACGGTTGCCTTTCCCAAGATGGGCGGAAAGCTGTTCGGGTGTCAGGATCGGCTCTTGGAAGGCGAAGCTGATGTCGTACATCCTCTCGGCCACTTCGGGCCCGAAATAGTTGACTGCTCCTTCGATCTTGAATCCCGGATCGGCCTTGTGGACGATGGCATAGGCATGTTCGAGCAGGTCTTTAGGACGCTCGTCCATCGCAATGCAGGTCTTTTCGAACCATCCCTTTGCCTTGAGATGCTTGGCGAAATCGGTCAGGAAGGGAAGCAGGTAGTCTTCGTATTCCTTCGATCCGGGAACCATCTTCTCGGAATGGGAGATATTTTCGGCTGCATCGAAATACTCAAAGGTGAGATGCCAGGGCAGGATTGAATAGCAGTCAATCTGTTCGGTGATTCCGCAGCTCATCATGAATTCCACCCACTTGTCGAACACGGTGTAGTCGTAGGTCCACGTACCGTCCAGACCCTTGAACTTGCCTATCATGCTTTCGAAGGGGTCTTCGGTCTGGCTGTTCCAGGGGTGCTGGAAGATGCTGGCAGTTATGACCTTTTCTCCTGCAGATGCCAGGTACTCCATGATCGGACGCATGTGGTCGAAATGCTCCTTGCTCCAGAGGGGAACGCCGAAATAGCGGGCGACTGAATAGGGATTCTGCCAGAGGTCAAGATGGAACTTCCAGTCTTTGGGTTCGGGAAGGATATTCTTGCTCACCTCCAGGACAAAAGGAACGGTCATGTTTTTCCCGTCGCACATGGCAGTAAGGGTACCCTTGTATTTCCCGGGAGCTGCATCTCTCGGCACGTTGACCGTAAGCCAGACAGGACGCACGGTTTTCTCAGGGACTGACATTCTTTCTGCCTTGACAAGACGGTCCGGACAAAGTACGATGTCACCGCCCTGTTCGACGACTTCTCCCATCACATAGGTAGCAAAAAACCTGTCGACGGCAGATGCGGGAATGATGTTCTTCCCTGATTTGAGGTCGCTTACGGTGAACTGGAAAGAGTCTACCGCCTTGGGTGTCACCAGCAGGGCCTGCGCGTTGACCCTCTCGCCTCTCCAGCCGTAGAGGTTCTGGGTCTTGGCCACCTGGACCGGTGCGTCGATCTTGTATTTGATGTCGATGCTGCCCCAGCCGAATGTGGTGGCAGAGATTCCGTTCCATGCCTCGGCAGGTGTCGGATGGGGATCCGCCATCTCCGTCAGGGATGTCTGTGCCTTTGCCTGGAACATGGTTAGGCAAAGGGCCAGAGGTAACAAGAATTTAGCTTTCATGTCTTTTGATTATCAGTTAGTCGTGTTATACGCAAAGGGGTGACCGAGTGTCATACGACATCTTAGTCACCCTCATTACATTCAGTCAGCGGAAAATTAAGCCTCTTCTTTAGCTGCGAGTTTCTCCTTGACTTTGTCAATGGCATCTTTGACGGTGGCGATAGTGCTGGTCTCCTCATCGGGAATCTTGATTCCGAACACCCTCTCGAACTCCATGAGAAGCTCTACGGTGTCAAGTGAATCAGCACCAAGGTCATTGGTGAAATTGGCGGTCTCAGTAACTTCTGATTCTTCAACGCCCAGTTTGTCAACGATGATAGCCTTGACCTGTTTTACGATTTCTTCTTCAGTCATGATAATATTACAATTAAATAGTTTACGATTATCAATCCCAGTGAGTCCATTGGACAATAACTGCGCAAAGTAAATAAAAAATCGTCAATTATCCAAATCATGAACAATCTGCTTCTTGCTGAGTTGAAGCCAAATCCGAAGACCGTTCAGGGAATTCATCAGGTAGAAGATGTACTTGATCAGCATGACCGAGGCATTGCCGGACCCTGTACCGCTCATCAGCGCAACGCTCCACAAGGTGATCGAGGAAATGTTGACCAAGATCCAGAGGTACCATTGTTCCATGAATGCAAAACTCAGAAGTACCTGTCCTGCAATGTTCAAGGTCATCACTACTGCATCCAGGAGGACCTTGGACTTGTTGACGGAATCGATCCCTCCGGCTTCAGCTTTTGCCGAATCCACGGCCAGAAGGATGAAATAGAGGGCAGTGGCAACGACGATGATGCCAGACACCAGCCAGGCCCATTGCTTTGCGCTAAGACGCCGCGCGGTCACCTTGGTGTCCTCCTCTCCTGAAGAACCGACCTTGGCTCCTCTCTTTCTCCATTGCCAGAAGCCGATGAACTGCATTGGCAGGAAATAGAGGGCATGCAAGGCGAAATTCCCCATTATGCCATTGTCGAAGTACACGACCGTTGCTGCGAGGACATCCAGGAAACCGAAGACGAAAGTGAGGATGTGGCCATTGGCTGAAAGTACCGTGTTCACTACACCCATCAAGGAGCCGAAGGCTGCCAGAAGGAGCATGAAGGTCTTGACGTCAGGCTGGCGAAGCTTGAAGACCGTTGTCAACGTCACGGCAATGAACATTCCGGCGACAAGGAATATGTTGAAAGCAAGATTGAATCTCTTTTCAGCAGTCGGGGGCATTGTCTGGTATCGTAAATAGTAGGTAATGTGTGTTACAGCTGTAGTTAATAGTTGTGAGTGCAAATATAAGAAATCATCCGTTTTTTATATATTTGTTTGATATATTCGCACATCCGTAAATGCTGAGGAGTTTTTCCATAAGGTTCTTCTGTGCAATCCTGGCGATTGCTTCCTGTTGCCTGGTCCATGCGGCCGGGCCGCTGAGAATAGGCGGCAAGGTCAGCGATGCCAAGAGCGGGGAGCCTGTCGTCGGAGCCGTGGTGAGACTTGACGGAGACTACCTCTGGGCCGTGACCGGGCTGGAGGGGGATTTCTCCCTCGAGGGGGTTCAGCCGGGAGAATATTCCTTGTCCGTTTCTTGCCTGGGCTATGTGGATGACGAAAGGAAGCTGACGCTGAGGGAGAATCTGACGGGGCTTGAAATAAAGCTCAACATCAGTTCCCTCGCCCTAGATGAGGTGATAGTGACCGCAGAGAAGTCCAAGGACAACATCAACACCACCCGTAAGATCGGCAGGAGTGCCCTGGATCATCTGCAGATGTCCAACATGGCCGACATCGTGGCATTGCTCCCTGGCGGCAAGACCGTCAACCCCGACTTGACCACTGACAACATAATCTCCCTCAGGTCTGGCGGCTCGACCGCCGGAAACGCCGCCTTCGGAACCGCCGTCGAAGTGGACGGAGTCCGTCTTGGCGGGAATGCCGGCTTCGGAGCGATGGGAGGGACAGGCACCAGGAGCATCCCGGTTGACAACATCGAGTCCGTGGAAGTGGTCACTGGAGTTCCTTCCGCAGAATTCGGGGACCTCAACAGCGGCATGGTGAAAGTGATAACCAAGAAGGGACGGACCCCTGTCAACATCGTATTCTCCGTCAACCCGAGGACATATTCTACTTCCGTCTCGAAAGGTGCCGACCTCGGAGGGAAGAAAGGTGTCCTGAACTTCAGCGGCGAGTGGGCCAGGGCGACCAGGAAGCTCTCTTCCCCTTACACGTCCTACACGAGGAGGGGCTTTTCCTTCGACTACAGCAACACCTTCGCCAGGAAAATCCGCATCGAGGGAGGTCTTTCCGGAAACTTCGGAGGGATGGACAGCAAGGATGATCCCGACCTCTTTTCCAATGAATATACAAAGGCGAGGGACTATCTCCTGACTCCCCATTTCAAGGCGGTCTGGCTCCTTAACAAAGGATGGATAACCAATCTCCGGCTCGATGGTTCCATCTATTACCATGACAACCGCACCCACGAGCACGCCTACCATTCCTATGGTTCTGCCCAGCCGGCTCCTCATTCTGAAAAGGAAGGTTATTTCCTGGCTGACGCCCTTCCCCTTACCTTCTATTCGGATCTGATCGATGACTCCAGGGAGCTGGACTATTCCCTTGGACTTCACTACGACTGGCTTAAGCATTTCGGCAAGGCGAAGAGTTCCTTGAAGGCCGGAGCCACATGGAAGGCCGACGGCAACGTGGGAGAAGGAGAGTACTACGAAGACCCGTCCCTGGCTGCCAGCGGCTACCGTCCAAGGCCTTACAGCGGCTATCCTTACATGCACAACATGGCCTTGTACCTCGAGGATAATTTCCTCACCCCGATAGGACGTACCAAACTGAACATAACCGCCGGAGTCAGGATGGAAGATGTCTTCATCAAGGATTCCTTCTACGACGACCTCCTGACCTTATCTCCCAGGTTCAATGCCAAGTGGAGTCTCGGGGAGCATTTCTCGCTCAGGGCGGGATGGGGCGTCACCAGCAAGCTCCCTTCTTTCTACATCCTCTACCCCAGGCAGGAATACCGCGACATCCAGACTTTCGGGGCGTCTTACGGAAGTTCCGGTGAAGCGGCCTATGTCTTCCACACCATCCCTTACCAGATCCGGTACAACCCGGCATTGAGATGGCAGGACAACACTAATTCCGAAGTTGGTCTGGACGCCTCATGGGGAGGCCTGAAACTTGCGGTCGTAGGGTTCTACAATGTCACCCGGAATCCTTACCTGATGCAGAACCTTTACTATCCTGTCATCAATGTGATGTCAGCCGTACCCAATGGCTTCACAATGCCATCCTCTCCCCTTTTCAAGGCGGATGAGGGTACCGGACGTGTCTCAGTTAGCGGGGACGGGGGCGCTTCGTGGACAAGGATGGACACAAAGGTCACAGACCACACTTTCGTGAACTCAAGCGTCCAGGGCAATGGAAAACCGGTAAAGCGTTCTGGCGTCGAACTGACGGCCGATTTTCCCGAGATCAAGCCTTTGCGCACCAACCTGCGCCTGGACGCCTCCTACACCAGGACTTCATTCGTGGACGACACACCTTATTACTATTATAACACGGGCTGGTCCCACACTTCTCTTCCCGACAGGTCTTACCAGTTCGTCGGAATCTACGCTGGAAGCAACAGTGTCTCCAACGGTAGGAAGACGGAGAGCCTGGATGCCAACTTGACGGCAATCACCCACATCCCGGAAGCCAGGCTGGTGGTCACGGTCCGGCTCGAAGCGGCCCTCCTGAGGCACTCGCAGAATCTTTCTGAATATGACGGCAGGACCTACGCCTTCACTGTCGGTGAGACTTCGAACACTCCCAGCGGCGGGAACATCTACGACGGCCGGTCCTACACCGCTATCTATCCTGTCAGGTACATGGACCTCCTGGGCAACGAGCATGAATGGACAGAAGCCTCGGCTGCCGATCCCGACCTCTCCAGGCTCATAATCAAGTCCGGCAACATCTACACATTCGCAAGGGACGGCTACGATCCATGGATGTCTGCCAACCTCAGCATCACAAAGGAAATCGGGGACCATGTCTCGCTTTCCTTCTTCTCCAACAATTTCACGAACTCCAGGCGTTTTGTCAAAAGCCATGCGACAGGAGTAAGCGTGATCTTCACTCCGGCTTTCTACTATGGACTCACATGCAGGCTTAAATTCTAGATGATGAAAGGATTGAAGGACATATTCCCGGCCGTGCTCATGGCCTTTGCCATGATGGTCTCGTCCTGCATGGATCTTCCCCAGGCATATTCAGACATCAACACCGTCGCGGTCTCTGCCATCTACCCTTCCGGCTTCGAAGACTTTGCCAGGGACGGGGTGACGGTCACGGCCAGGAACAGCGACAACGGAGACATCTATTCCGCCGTCACAGGGCCTTCTGGAATTGCTTCGATAGCCCTCCCCGATGGTCTGTTCACCATTTCCATAAGCGACAAGAAGGGAGTGCACATCTTCAACGGAACCCTTGACAAGGTCGTCGTCCAAGGTGATGCCGAGCTGGGGATTCCCCTGCAGCACTCGGAGGGCGGTTCCCTGGTCTTCAAGGAAATCTACTGCGGCGGGTGCAGCATGGCCCCGAAAGAGGGAACCTACCAGAGTGACAAGTACGCTATCATCCACAACAATTCCAGCGAGGTCTACTACCTGGACAGCCTCTGCATCGGTTCCATCTCTCCTTACAACTCCACTGGCACCAACCCCTGGATCTCAAGGAATGCAGACGGTTCGATCGCGTACAGGGACTTCGTTCCCATAGCGCAAGCGGTCTGGCAGTTCGGCGGAGACGGGAAGACCTTCCCCCTGCCTCCCGGTGGAGATGCCGTAGTGTGCTTCCACGGCGCCATCGACCACACCGTGGGTGTTCCCCTATCTGTCAACCTTAACAACAGCAGCTACTTCGTCTGCTACAACCAGACATATTTCCCGAACACCACCTATCATCCTGCACCTGGAGACAAGATCCTTCCGGACCACATCCTCAGGGTGGTCATCAAGACCGGAGTCGCGAACGCCTACACCGTTTCGCTCAGTTCTCCCGGAATGGTCATCTTCAAGGCAAGAGGGACTTCCATCCAGGAATATGTCACCGGAAGCGACCACATACTCGCCGTCCCGGGAAGTTCCAACGACCATGTCACCGCGGTTCCATATTCATGGATCCTGGATGCCGTGGAGGTCTTCGACGGACGCTCCGGCTCCAATGCGAAGAGGCTTCCGCCTGCCCTGGATGCCGGTTTCGCCATCCAGTCTGACATCTACAAAGGGCGTTCACTCGAACGCTACGTAAACTCTGAAGAGTCCGCCAAGGAGGGTTATGAAATCCTTCAGGACACCAACAATTCCTCTAACGACTTCCACGAACGCGAAACCCAGAGCCTGCATGAATAGATTCCTTCCCATAGTCGTAGTCTTCCTGGGAACCCTCATCCCTACGATGAGGGCACAGACCGCCTTCGACAGGACGGTGGACCGAAGCCTTTGGCTGGATGGACGGAACATGGGGGGCGCCAGGATAGACTATCCCACTAAGGTTTCCTACGCCGAGACCGGAGGAGGGATCGCTTCCGGGGATTTCAAAGCTCCGGACGACGCATCTTCTTCCTGGAACGCTGGCGCAGAGGCAAAGACCTTGGTCAACTACGGAAAGTTCTCCACTCTCGGCACCTTCTCTTTCGGACAGAAGCAGGGCGACGGGATGGACGGGTCGATGTTCATCAATCCAGGAAGGTATCCGGTAGATGTCCATGAATTCACTCCCGGAAAGAAAACTTTGCAGACATATTCATTCACGGGAGGACTGGCAGTCCCCCTGGACCGGAGATGGACAGTCGGAGGCAGGATGGGATTCGAAGGTGCCAATTATGCAAAGCGCAAGGACATACGCCACACGAATTATCGCCTGGACTTGACGGTTTCCCCTTCCGTGGCCCTCAACCTCGGACCTTGGACCTTCGGTGCCTCGTGGGTCCTCTCCAAGGAATCAGAATCCATCCAGGCGGAACAGATAGGCACGGCGACAGCCGAATCCTACTATGCCTTCCTGGACAAGGGCCTAATGTTCGGCACCAGCCAGGTCTGGAACGGCAGCGGGATCCATCTGGCCGAAGCCGGAGTGGACCGCTTTGCCGTCAAGGAGATCAAGAACGGAGGAGCGCTGCAGGTGTCGAGGTCATTCCAGGGCGGCGAGGCTTATGCCGATGCCGAGTATCTCTTCACCTCCGGAGAGGTGGGAGAGAAGTCCTACACCTACTATCGCTTCCCGGGAGCCTTGCTTACCGCCAGGGCCGGCCTCCGCCTGCACACCCTCAGAGGCGACAACCTCTTCAGGTTGGGGTATTCATGGAAGAAGGTTGACAACGATGAATATGTCATCGACAAGGTCTCTTCGGGCGGTGTGGTCAATCCCGTCACCTATGGCCATAACAGGGTTTTCTCTTCGAGGGAACTGAACCTCTCTCCGGAATGGACGTTCTACGGAGAAGGTGCCATGTCATGGCTCTACAGGGCACACCTTGAGGCCGGGTGGAACAGGAAAAGGCAGCTGTCGACGCTGATGTACCCTTATTCCCATGAATATTCGACCGACATCCTCGGCTGCTCCGCTTCCGCCGAGTTCCGACTCAAGGCTTTCTGGCTGGGAGCCGGTTTTGGCTGGATGAAGGGGATGCCTGAGGAAAAAGCATCTGCCGGCAACGTCCCCGTCCGTCAGGCCGGCCTCTGGGACCTGAAGGCTGAATGGGAGAACGCCTCAAGGGCCGGTGCTGACCTAAGCCTGAGGTGGGACCTTCCTTTCAGGGCGATGCACGGAATCTATGTCCGGGCCTCCGGATCTTTCCTGAAGGGATTCGGAGTCGTCCATGCCAAGGGCGATTCGAGGATGGAAGGTGCCTTGAAGATTGGTTATGAATTTTGAAATTATTATTTTGTGTACGATAAAAAAACTGAATTAACATGAAAAAGTTTTTCGTTATCCTCGCTGCTGCAACCATTGCACTTGCCGGTTGCAAGAAAGAGGTTACACCGATGATCAGCATCTCGCACAATGAACTCACATTTGATGGTGAAGCTACTTCATTGAGTATCCAACTGGTCTCCAACTCTTTGTGGAGCGTGTCCAACACAACCGACTGGATCACCGTGTCGCCCATGAACGGCAACGGCGATTCAGCCATAAGCCTGACTGTCCTGGACAATAATGGAATGCCTCGGACGGGAGATATCATCTTCTCTGTCGTCGGAAGTGCTGTCAAGCTTACTGTGACGCAGGATGGTACCCCTACGATCAGCGTCGATCCCATCAGCCTGTCTTTCACCCCTGAAGGCGGAAGTAAGACCGTCTCGGTCGGAGCGAACAAGGACTGGTCTGTCAGCGGAGTGCCTGACTGGATCAAGGTAACGCCTGCTTCCGGCAGCGGTTCTGCCGCTTCGCAGACCCTGACCGTGAGTGTCGAGAGCAATGAAGATGTGGACCGCGCCGGTGTTTTCACGGTCTCCATCTCTGGCAAATCCCTGAACGTCAATGTAGAGCAGGCCGGAACCGCATTCAAGTACGGTGGCGAGACCTACCAGACCGTGGTCCTGAAAGACGGCCGCACCTGGATGGCATCGCCTCTGAAGTACATCCCCGAAGGAAAGACTCCTTCAAGCGACCCTAATGACGGCAACGGAATCTGGTATCCTTATTCATCGGATGGAAAGACTGTCACCCCCATCACGGAGAATCCGCAGGGCTACCTCTATGACTATCCGACTGCTTTCGGTGCAGAGATCACAGCTGATAATTACAAGTCCTTTGAAGGCACTCGTGGAATATGCCCGGAGGGCTGGCACATCCCTACAAGGGCTGAGCTGCTTGCTCTGGTCGGTTATTCCACAAAGGCTGTCGGAGAAGCTTCTGACATTGACGACAACACTGCCGCTTACTATGACCAGGAATACCAAGGCGGAAGGATCAAGACCATGGAAGAGGCTGGTTTCGTCTGGTCGTTCCTCGGTACTGTCATCAAGGGCAACCCCACTGCCAAGGGTTCATATAATGCCCTGACATGCGTCGAAAGCGGGTGCTCGGTACCGGATTACCTTGGCAGGAACCGCCTGACCTACATCATGGGTTCCACAGCCTACAATGCGAGCACTACCAATGGCAACATCCAGTTCTTCGGAATGATGTCAACGTTCACCAACAAGTATCCCGAAGGACGTCTGTCCCTCGGCTACGACAACTTCCTTTCCGGCTACGAAGTCAGGTGCATCAAGGATGCTCAATAGATTGCCTTGACCCAGGGGGTCTTGGTCTCCATGAAGGTCTTGACTTCGACCGGGATGTCAGTGCAAAGGAAATCTGCTCCGAGATAGACCCCCAGCATGGCGTCGGCTACACTATGGCCTGGCCATAGGCTGACGATCAGACCTTCTTCATGGGCCTTCTTGACCGCGGCCCTGGAAGTTCCGTCCATAGTGGCGCCAAGCCTGTCGATACCCATCGCCTTGCAAAGGGCGATGGTTTCGTCATTACATGGCTTGCCGGTTATGAGCAGCATCTGGACTCCGGGATGTTTCTGCTGGAGATACCTCAGTCCCCTGTAGTCTCCGGAAGTGAAGAGATAGGTGGCTCCGGCGGGCTTGTTGCGCATCACCCGCTCGTAAAGTTTGTCGCAATATTCACGAAGCCTTTCTTCCGGATAGAGTTCGACCGGAGAGGTCTTGAGTTCGAATTCCACGTAGGTGACGTCTCCCTTGGAATCGAGCCAGTCCATCAGTTCGTCGAGGAACATCACTCTGTTGCCTTTCTTCGTCCTCGCCTTGCGGATCTGAGCTTCGGTCATCTGCTCTACGACCCCTTCGGTGTCAGTCGTACGGGTGAGGTTGGAGTCATGCAGGATCACGAGCTTTCCGTCCTTGGTCATGCGGATGTCGGTTTCATAGCCCCGGTAACCGGCCTTGTAACTGGCCTCGAAGGCTGAAATGGTGTTCTCGTCATACTCCATCCTTCCGCCCCTATGGGAGAAGAAACGGACCTGCTGGTCCTGGGCGAAAGCAGCCGCACTCATAATGACAGCTGCCAAGGTAATCAATATCTTTTTCATGATAAGTGGTGTTCTGTTGATAACAAATTTAAGATATTCATTTGAAAAAATCCTATCTTTGAACCATGAACAAGATATCAAGATTGATTTTCCCTGCATTTTCCTGCATTTTTTCCCTGATCTTCTTTTCCATTCCGTCCTTCGGCCAGATGAACGACGTCCTCGAGCAAGTGGCGGCCAGCCGGGACAAGGCTGCCGGAGTTGAAGGTCCCTACAGGTTCGATGCCGCCCCGCTTACGGCCGCACCTAAAGGTTATGTTCCATTCTACATCAGCCATTATGGCCGACATGGTTCTCGCTTTGCCTGGAACGCAAACACCTACAACAAGATAAGGGATGTCCTGGAGGCGGCTAAAGAGACTAATTCCCTGACGCCCCGGGGAGAGAAGCTGTACGACGACTTCATGGGGTTCTACAAGGATCCTCTTGTGAACACGGGAGACCTTTCGCGCCTTGGCGAGGAGCAGCATTCTGAGATCGCCAGGATAATGTGTGAAGAGTTCCCAGAAGTGTTTAAGGATGGAGGCTTGGTGCTGGCAAGGGCGTCCACGTCGCAAAGGGCGATAGTCAGCATGAACGCATTCACCGTAAGCCTTCAGAAACATGCTCCCAAGGTAGTGATCGAGGCCAATTCCCTCCACACCAATCTTCCGATAGTCAACAACAACGGCGCTCCGCAGGATGTCCGGCGGAACTTCCAGGGTGATTTCATCCTCCCGGAGAGCTACAATTCTTTCAGGGAGAGGATGACCGACTATGATGGAATATTCTCCAAGATATTCTCGGACAGGGGCTTCCTTGAGGAAATCGGCGGCAGGAGAAGCTTCGTCTATGAGCTCTTCAACCTCTGGGCGGGCTACCACAACTATTCCGACGGCGACTGGCTCGAGGACATATTCACGAAAGAACAGATCCTCGCTCAGTGGGAGATTGAAAACTATACCCACTATGCCGGCCACACCCGCCGTCGCTACAACATGATTCCTCTCCTCCAGGACATAATCGGGTACGCCGATGAAGCAATCGATGGCAGCGGCTACAAGGCCCATCTGCGTTTCGGCCATGACACCGTGGTAAACGCCTTCATCACCTTGATCAACCTGGATGGATCAGGCTTCCAGCCCACAAAGGCCGAAGATGTCAAGTACTGGTTCCAGAATTTCCTGACCCCGATGGCCTCCAACATCCAGTTCGTCCTCTATCGTTCCAAGAAGAACCCCGAGGTCCTGTTCAAGGTCCTCCGTAACGGACAAGAGGCCACCCTGCCGCAACTTCAGGCGGTGGATGGCCCCTATTACAAATGGTCTGATTTCAAATCATGGGCAGACGGTGTGGCCGCAGCCCATCCTGAGATATTACCGTAATCCAGCAAGGATCATTTGTCCCTCAGGACAATGCTTCCTCCTGCCGAATCGACTTCGATGGTTGAGTCCTTGTGGACCCTGCCGGATAGGATTTCCTTGGCAAGCTGATTGACCAGTTCCCTCTGCATCAGCCTCTTGATCGGCCTTGCTCCGTAAGCAGGATCATAGCCTCCGTCAACCATCCAGTCTTCGAAAGCCTGGGTGAATTCGATGGTCACGCCTTCTTCTGAAAGTTTGTCCTGAAGCTGGTGCATCTGGATGTGCAGGATGTCTCGGATGTCATTCCTGGTCAGAGGGTCGAACATGATGATTTCGTCTATCCTATTCAGGAATTCAGGCCTTACGGTCATCTTAAGGACGTCCATGACTTTGCCCTTGCACTCTTCCAGCATCTCGCGCCTGCGTGCGATGGCTTTCATCTCTTCCATCGGGTCTGCGCCTGGAAGGCCGATCTGGGGAAGTTTCTCCATGTAGCTGGCGATGATGTCGGATCCGGCATTCGAGGTCATTATGAGGATAGTGTTCTTGAAATCCACGGTGCGGCCCTTGTTGTCGGTCAGACGTCCGTCGTCCAGGACCTGAAGCAGGACGTTGAACACATCGGGATGTGCTTTCTCGATCTCATCGAGAAGGATCACCGAGTAGGGCTTCCTCCTGACGGCTTCGGTCAGCTGGCCACCCTCATCGTAGCCCACGTATCCTGGAGGAGCTCCGACCAGACGGCTGACGGTGTGGCGTTCCTGGTATTCACTCATGTCGATCCTGGTTATCATGTTCTCGTCGTTGAAGAGGAACTCTGCAAGAGCCTTTGCCAGTTCGGTCTTTCCTACTCCGGTGGTACCCATGAACAGGAAGGATCCGATTGGCCTTTTCTCATTGGACAGGCCGGCACGGGAACGGCGCACGGCATCTGCCACAGCCTGGATCGCATGGTCCTGGCCAACGACTCTCTTGTGGATCTCAGACTCGATCCGGAGAAGCTTTTCCTTCTCGCTCTCAAGCATCTTCTGGACAGGAATGCCGGTCCATTTCGCTACGACGTCGGCGATGTCCTGAGGGGTGACTGCTTCTGTCACTATCGGGTCCT
>CADBMD010000119.1 GCA_902795735.1 uncultured Bacteroidia bacterium | reverse complement strand
GGAGACCTTGCCTACCTCTCACAGAAGGTTCGCAAGATCCTCGACGCCCACGGCATGAAGAAATGCAAGATCTTCGCGACCAATTCCCTTGATGAATATCTCATATCCGACCTGGAAAGACAGGGAGCCTGCATTGATTCCTACGGCGTAGGCGATGCTATAGCCACCAGCAAGGCGGCTCCTTGCTTCGGCAATGTCTACAAACTTGTCCAAATCGGAGGCGAGCCCGTGCTCAAGCGCTCCGAAGACACCATAAAGCTCATCAATCCCGGTTTCCAGATAACCTACAGGATCATCAAGAAAGACCCCGACAACGGTGAGATCTACAAGGCCGACGTCACGTGCCTGAGAGGCGACTCCATCGCCAGGAAGATAGAGGCAGGAGAAGAATTCACTATCTTCGCTGAAGCAGACCGGTTCAAGCACAAGACTTTCGAAGCCGGATCCTACACATGGAGGACTCTGCAGCTCCAGATCATAAAGGATGGCCAGGTCTGTGCACCCCTTCACACGCTCATTGAGAAGAAAGCCTTCTTCAATGACACCCTGGCCCACTTCAGCCCTTCCGAAAGGCGTCTTATCAATCCGCACTACTACAAAGTTGACATTTCCGAAGACTTGTACGAAAAGAAGATCGGAATGCTCGAAGAACTGAACAGGCAGATAGCAGATTTCAAGATTGACTGAGATGGACAAACTGCTGGTTTCCCTGGCTGTGGCGGTAATGATTGTGACCTCAGCCTTTGCACAGGATCCTTATGCCGGTCTTAGGGAGAAATGGCTGCAAACGGCCGAGGATGCAAAACCTGAGCTGGTTTACAAAGACATCGCTCCGGTCGCGGTAGTCCAAGCCGTACAGGATGGATCCGCCTTCCAAGGATGGAAATATGTAGAATCCGGATCTCCGGAAGAACTCTACGGAAAGAATTTCAAGGAGGTCGAATCCGTCACGCTGGACTTTGGGAAGCACAGCGTCGGCTATTTCTCCTTCCACACAAAGACACTTTCCAGATGCATCGATGCACCCGTCAGGTTCAAGTTCACCTTCGGAGAAGTTCCTGCCGAACTCAACACCCCGTTCGATCCATGGAACAAGGAACGCCTTGGAAGGGCCTGGATGCAGGATGAAACCGTAACATTGACCAGGCTTGACGAATGGGTGACCATTCCCCGGCGGGTAGCTTTCAGGTATGTAAAGATCGAGATGATGGGCTGGCCCGGAGGAGGCTATGACTTTGCGATTGACGGATTATCGTTCCGGTCGCAGACGACCGCACGGGAAGTCAAGACCAGACTGTCCCCAGACTGTCCCGAGCGCATCAGAAGAATCCATGACGTCGGAATCGAGACATTAAGGGAATGCATGCAAACCGTCTATGAGGACGGCCCCAAGAGAGACCAGAGGCTATGGATCGGGGACCTTTACCTGGAAGCCCTTGCCAACAGCGTCTCATTCAGGAACTTCGACCTGACCAAGCGCTGCCTTTACCTGTTCGCGGCTCTGTCCAGAGAAGACGGAGTCCTGTTCGCACCGGTCATAGAAGACCCGGTCCCGCATCCGCAGTACGGCACCTACATCCCTTCCTATGCCATGCTTTGGAACGTTACCCTTGCCGACTACCTTTCCGACACAGGTGACAAAGAAACCGCCGAAGACTTGTTCCCTGTCACCAAGGTCCAGATTGAAGACGGCCTGTCTTTCCTTGGAGATGACAACCTGTTCGATGTCAACAAGAAGCCAGGCTGGTTCTTCATCGACCACCGTGGCGGACTAGATGTGTCGGCCTCCATGCAGGGCGTACTCATCTTCGCATTGAAGAGGACCTACGACCTGGCATGCAGTCTCGGAAAGGAGAAGGAGGTTTCCCAGTATCCGGCCCTGATAAAGCAACTGACCCAGGCGGCACGGAAGAAACTTTACGACCGCAAATCAGGACTTGTCCTGAGCGGGCCATCGAGTCAGGTCAGCATAATGAGCCAGGCCTGGATGATAATCGCTGGAGTGCTCAGTCCTAAAGAAGGTGCAAAAGCCATCGAAACTGCCCTGCAGACAGAGGAATGCGTCATGCCGGGCACGCCCTATGCTACCCATTACCTCCTGGAAGCGATGCTAAGGTGCGGCCTAGGATCCAAAGCCCGCGCCTACATGGAAGAATACTGGGGCGGAATGGTGGACAAGGGAGCCGACACTTTCTGGGAGGCCTACGACCCAAAGGACGATTTCTATTCACCCTACGGATTCCATCCGCTTAACAGCGCCTGCCACGCCTGGAGTTGTACTCCGGTCTATTTCATCCACAAGTACCCGGAAGTATTCCAGGATTAAAAAGAGAGTCCTGCGATCTTTTCCAGCCAGAAGGCATCGACATGGTCGAATGTCTCCAGTTCGGCGCTGTCTATGTCAAGCACCGCCGCAACTTTCCCCTCTGAAAAGACTGGTACGACTATCTCGGAGCGCGATTGAGAAGAGCAGGCGATGTGCCCGGGAAAAGCCTCGACATCGGGAACAACTATGGTCCTGGCTTCTTTCCACGCTGTGCCGCAAACGCCTTTGCCGTATCCGATATGCATGCAGGCGACAGGTCCCTGGAACGGGCCGAGGACAAGGTCCTTCTCCCGGACAATATAGTATCCGACCCAGAAAAAGCCCATGCGCTCCTTGATCAGGGCGGAGGCGTTCGACATCCTGGCCACCGGATCTCCCTCATCTCCGAGCAAGGCTTTCATGTCTGCCAGGAGCCTCGGATACCTGAAAAGCTTAAGCGGCAGATGGCAGTATCCATCCGGATTCTTTGCAAGATAGTCCTGATGGTACTCGTCTGCAGGGAAGAAATAATCCAAGGGGCACACCTCCACGGCAAGCGGAGCGCCGACGCGGTCCTCAACCTGAGAGTAAACCATCCGGATGACAGGCAGGTCTTCAGGATCGGAATAATAGATTCCCGTCCTGTACCTGGTCCCCTCATCTTCCCCCTGCTTGTTAAGGCTCAAGGGATCTATGGCACAGAAGAAATCAGCAAGCAGCTCTTCCAAAGGAAGGATCGCTGGATCATAAACGACATGCACGGTTTCCGCATGTCCGGTGGTGTCAGTGTAGACTTGCTCATACGTGGGAGAGTCAAGATGACCGTTTGCGAAACCGACTTCAGTCTTCCGGACACCTTCGATACTCTTGAAATAATGCTCGGCTCCCCAGAAGCAGCCGCCGGCCAGATGTATCTCTTTCATGGTCATTCGCTTTCAATGGATTCTCGGGCGGAACGAAGGTACTCCCTGCACTGGCTGACCAATTGCTTGGACTGCTTGACAAGGGCTCCTATGTCATCGAGGCTGGTCTTGGGATCCTCGATCTTTGCTGCGATTTCCTCCAGCGAAGACATCGCTTTCGTGTAATCGAATTTTTCTTCAGGCATGGTTCTCTGTGTATCTATTTGTCATCATCATTATCCAGTACAACTTCGGTCACTTCTCCCCTTACTGTGCCGTCAGGGAAAAGAATCTGGAACTTTTCTCCCACCTTGGTTCCAGAAGCAGAAGTGAGTTTCACCCCTCTGCCATCAAGGGCCAACACATACCCCTTCTCAAGGATCCTCCTTGGATCTGCGGCTATAATCCGCGTCTCAAGGTTTGACAGGCGGGACAAGGCGGAGTCAATGGCAGAAGAGGCTGCATAACAGATCCTTCTTTCAACCAGTTCAAGAGCCGAGAACAACGTTGAAAACCGGTTCGAAAAAGCTAGTTTCAACCTATTTTCGAGCGAGGAGATGCGTTGGTCTTCAGCAACATAGCAGTCAATGAAAAGAGCTGCCAAGGCTGTAGGTGTCTTTACGAAAGTGTGCGCCACCATATCCGCCACATGATAATCCTTATCATGCCCGATGGCAGTAAACACGGGAATCGGGCACCTCGCAATGGCTGCGGCAAGGTCATAATCATCGAAGCATGCCAGGTCCAGGTCGCTTCCTCCACCTCTCATTATGAGGATTGCGTCATAGCCGACGCCAGAAGAAGTTATCTCATCGATAGCTGAAATGATCGAAGAAGGAGCCTGGTCCCCCTGCATCACGGCTTCGAACAGCTTCAGATTGAAGACGAATCCATATTCATTGTCTTCGATGTGGTGGCAGAAATCCCCGTACCCGGCAGCACCCGGAGCCGAAATGACAGCCAATGAATACGGCAGGTCGGAGAGCTGGAGCCGTTCCTGAAGGTCCATGAGGCCCTCTTTGGTCAGGCGCTCTATCGTCATCTGCTTCTTCTTCATGGCGGCCCCGACCGTAAATTCCGGATTGACGTCGTCGATGTCAAGGGACAGCCCATAGACCGGATGGAAATTGATCCGTGACAGGAAAAGGACTTCCATGCCGGATTCAAGGGAAGACCCGGTGACGCTCTTGAAATACTGGTCGATGTAGTTCCATTTCGATGCCCAGATGGTAGCGCGTACCTTGACGCAGACTCCGCCGCGGTCGCTCTGGGAAAGGTCCAGGTAGCAGTGTCCGTTGGGCTTGTGATTGAGGGAACTTATCTCAGCCTTCACCCAGACCTGCTCGGGGAACAGGGATTCGATGCCATCCTTCAAGACAGCTGCAAGATCCACCAGTTCGATGTAGTCGAATTCCATCTCCAAACTCTTTTACTCTTCTACAAAATTAACAAAAATCCACTATCTTTGCATTATGATGATCACGGAAGCAAAATTCGCAGGTAGTTGCACCAGAGCCTCGATGAAGCCCTCCCGCAGACTTCCCGAATTCGCGTTCATCGGACGCTCGAATGTCGGCAAGTCTTCGCTGATCAACATGCTATGCTCGAACCGTAAACTTGCCAAGACTTCTTCCACTCCCGGCAAGACCCAGCTCATCAACCATTTCCTCATCAACGACTCCTGGTATCTGGTAGATCTGCCTGGCTACGGATTCGCGAAGATTTCAAAGGAAGCACGTGAAGGCCTCCGGGTGATGATCAACGACTACATCCGGAATTCCGAAGAACTGGTGCTGCTCTTCGTCCTTCTTGATTCAAGGCATGACCTTACCAAGATAGACCGCGAGTTCATCAACGGCCTGGGTGAGAACGGGATTCCTTTCGCTATCATATTCACGAAAGGTGACAAACTGGGGCCGAACGCATTGAAGGCCCAGATTGAGAAGAACAAGGCCCTGCTCTCCGAAGACTGGGAAGAACTTCCTCCCATCTTCTCATCTAGTTCCCAGACAGGGGAAGGCAAAGAAGAAATCCTTGATTTTATCCACAGATACATTTAGACCTAAAGACCTGTAATCATGTACATTGAACACAGAATGGAATTGTTTGCATGCAGAGCCTCCAAGAATTTTGCATGCAAGGTCGTCGATGAATTGAACAACATCGGAGCAGCGTGCCAGGAAAGCTATCACCTCGGCGCTTCCGAAGTGACCCAGTTCAGTGATGGTGAATTCGTGCCTTCCTTCACGGACAGCGTCAGGGGAGCTACCGTCTTCATCCTCCAGTCCACATTTCCACCTACTGAGAATCTCATGGAACTTTTGCTGACGATCGATGCCGCCAAGAGAGCTTCAGCAGACAAGGTTATCGCCGTGATGCCATATTTCGGCTGGGCGCGCCAGGACAGGAAAGACAAGCCGAGGGTTTCCATCGGTGCCAAACTGGTAGCCAACCTGCTCACTGCCGCCGGAGTCGACAGGATCATGACTTGCGACCTCCATGCAGACCAGATCCAGGGATTCTTCGACATTCCGGTAGACCACATCTACGCCAGCAAAGTGTTCATCCCCTACCTGAAGAGTCTCAACATAGAAAACCTCGCCATCGCAGCCCCCGACATGGGTGGAGCAAAACGTGCCAACGCCTATGCGAAGGAACTTGCCTGCCCCGTCATCATCTGCCACAAGTCACGTGAAAGGGCCAACGTCGTGGGATCGATGACCGCCATCGGCGATGTGGAAGGAAAGAACATCGTCATCGTGGATGACATGATCGACACCGCCGGCACCCTCACCAAGGCCGCAGACCTTCTGATGAGCAAGGGAGCCGCAAGCGTCCGCGCCTGTGCCACTCATCCGGTCCTTTCCGGCCCGGCTTATGACAGGATCAATGCTTCTTCCCTTAAGGAGGTCTATGTCACCGACACTATCCCTCTCAGCAAGGAAGCGGACACAAGCAAGATCAAAGTCGTGTCAATGGCTTCGACCTTCGCCTCCATAATCCGCAAAGTCTATAATTACGAACCAATCAGCACCGAATTCATCTTCTAGGAATATCCCATCATGCGTACCCTCCTTGCAGCAATACTCCTCCTGTCTATCGCAATCGCCCTGATGTGCGTGGGGATTATCGTGAAAGGAAGGTTTCCCGAGACCGAAATCAGCCGGAACAAGGACATGAAACGGCTCGGGATCAAATGCATGAAAGAGGAAGATGAGCAGATGCACTTCAATGGTTCCCTCAACCGCAGGCCGTCCACCTGCGACGGGACATGGAAAGAAGAATGCGCCGGGTGCGGTTTTTACAACAGCCATAAATCATGAGTCTAGTAGCTATTGTCGGACGCCCGAACGTGGGCAAATCGACGCTTTTCAACCGTCTGGTCGGAATGCGCCAGGCAATTGTAGATGAGACCGCCGGCGTTACCCGTGACCGTCACTACGGCAAGTGTGACTGGAACGGAAGGGAATTCTCCGTGGTTGACACCGGTGGATGGACCACCAAATCGGACGATGTGTTCGAAGAAGCGATCCGAAAGCAGGTCGTAATCGCCATCGAAGAAGCCGACGCAATCCTGTTCATGGTCGAAGCCGCTGCCGGAATAACTGATTATGACAGCCAGATAGCCGACCTGCTCAGGCGCAGCGGCAAGCCTGTCATCCTGTGCGTCAACAAAGTCGATTCAGGAGAAAAGATGTATGATGCCTACCAGTTCTACTCACTGGGACTGGGAGAGATCTGGACCATTTCCGCCGCTAACGGCAGCGGTACCGGAGACCTGCTCGACGAAGTCCTCAGGGTGCTCCCTGAAGACACTGCAGCCGATGATGACAGGTCTGACCTCCCTCACATAGCGATAGTCGGTAAGCCGAACGTAGGCAAGTCATCCCTGACCAACGCCCTGCTCGGGGAAGAGAGGAACATCGTCACTCCCGTAGCCGGGACCACCCGCGACTCAATCTCGACCCACTACAACAAGTTCGGGCACGAATTCATGCTGGTGGACACCGCAGGGATGAGGAGGAAGACAAAAGTCAACGAAGACCTGGAGTTCTACTCGGTCATGAGAGCGATCAGGTCTATCGAACGTGCCGATGTCTGCATCCTGATGATCGATGCCAATGCAGGCATGGAAGCCCAGGACATGAGCATATTCAACCTGATTGTAAGGAACAGGAAAGGATGCGTCCTGGTCGTCAACAAATGGGACCTGTTCGTCAAAGACAGCAACACCATGAAAGAGTACCAGGCGGCACTCCGGCAAAGGCTTGCGCCATTCGATGACGTTCCCATCATATTCACATCCGTAATCAACAAACAAAGGATAATGGATGTCCTGGATGCTGCGGCCCATGTCTATTCCAATTATTCACGAAGGCTCACTACGGCGAAGCTCAATGAGGTGATGCTTCCGGAAATAGAGAATTATCCTCCGCCGGCTTGGAAGGGTAAATATGTCAAGATCAAGTATGTCACCCAGCTTCCGACCAAGTTCCCTGCCTTTGCCTTCTTCTGCAACCTGCCCCAATACGTCAAGGCTCCTTACAAGAGGTTCCTGGAGAATAAGATAAGAGAGCATTTCGACTTGCTGGGCTGCCCTGTGCAGATTTACATCAGGGCCAAATAGTTTAACCGCCATGCCGCTCGAAATCCTGAAAGCCTTCCTGACAGGGATTTGCGCGTCGGCACCGATCGGACCCGTCGCTATCCTGGTCTTGCAGAAATCCCTGAGTTACGGGCAGAAATCAGGCTTCGTGACAGGGCTTGGCGCAACGACCGTCGACACGACCTACGCCATGGTGTCGATCTTCGCCCTTGCGATAGCCCAGGATTTCCTCGAAGCCCACGAAACCGCTATCATGCTTATCGGAGGCACGATCCTCATTGCCCTGGGATGCTCGATGGCCTTCAAGGATCCGTTCAGGAAAATGAAATACGGTGAAGAGGAAAGAGGGGCTTCGATAAAGGATTATTTCCAGGCCGTAGCCACTGCCTTATCCAATCCGGGCGCGATACTTGTCATGTTCGCATTGTTCGCTTTTTTCAAGATCGATGTAGACAAGACCAGTTTCAAGATGTTCCCTATCATCCTTGCCGTGGCAGCAGGATCGATGACTTACTGGTTCTCCTTCTCGAGCCTGTTCGGCAAGTGGAGAAGGGCCATCGACATCAAGGCCATGATCTGGCTGAACAGGATCGCAGGACTGATAGTGATAATAATCGGAATAGCATTGCTCGGAAACGGCATTTTTGAAATGATATTCAAGTAAGATGGAAAAGAATAAGGAAAAAACCGGTTTCTTTGGAAACTGGATCGT
>CADBMD010000118.1 GCA_902795735.1 uncultured Bacteroidia bacterium | reverse complement strand
TTCTGACAAAAATGATGCGTAAACTGAGTCTATTAACATCTTTCGCTCAAATGATGCCATAATTAGCGAGAACCGTTTACGCCCATGTTTCAATAGTTTGGTCTCCCAGCAAATTACTTCCGACCAGAGACTGTTATTCCCCAGAATTCACAGCCTGATTGCTTACCGGCTAGTTTGGCTTTCTTAAGAGCTTCCTCTAATGTTTGGCAGTAATGAGTGATCATGCTGCGAAGATAGAAGGAGAATGTGCCAAAATGAGGAGAAATGAGTAAAAGCTTCGGATAATTGTCTAAATTTGTGACTGCATGGTTCAGCCAACTGACACATAACCTATTTATAGTCAACCAAATACAAAAACGAACGTCTCCAAATGGAGACATTCGAAATCACAAATTGCTAGTAATCAGCGGGTAACGTGTCACAACGTCTTGCCGTGTGAGCGTTTCAGCCGGTTTCGCTCACCAAACTCACTCGCCACGTCCGTGAGCGTTTCGGCCGATTTCACTCACCAATTCCACCTGAGGCAAAGGATCAGTAAAGATCTTGTGCGGCAGCTCCGATGGCATTCTCCACATCCTCTCTCTTAATCAAGCCCTCGATGGAAATAAAGGTGGTCTCACCACCCTCGAACGACGTAAGCAGCAAGCTCTTGAGGAAGTCTTTGTCACCAAGAGAGTAGATGTTGGTCCTCTGGCCCTTATCCTTCACTTCCATCAAAGTCTCGTATTTGCGGCCGTCAACGACCTTTGCTATGTCCTTGAACATCTTCTCCGCAAGTTCCTTGTCTTCCGTCTGAAGGACATAGAATCCGGTCATGGACTTGATCATGGGGCCGAAATCCACTCCTTTCTCTTCAACCTTGACCTCGGGGAGTTTACCGATGAGCTTGAACATCGCAGGCGAGATGTACACCGCAGTAACCCTCTCGTCGTCAGAATATTTCTGGTAAAGGTTCTTATAGTCCTGTGCGCGGACAACCATGGACGCCATTATGGCAATTACTATCAATGCTATTTTTTTCATATCTCTATTCATTATTAATGGATTTTATGACTTCAGAAGGGCGGCTAAGCATGTCTTTTCCCTTCTCAAGCGATTTCATACCTACTTCAAGGCTTCCTGACATTTTCCAAAGAGTTTCCTCAACGACGGCATAGGCCGTGGCAGGATCATCGAAAGTATCCTCCAGAGGTTTGTAACGATCGTACAACGATAGACCCAGTCCGGCGATGATCACAAGGGAAGCAGCTATCGCAATGATCCTTGAAGGCGACCACCTGACAGTACCGGAAACCAATCTGCCTTCCAGGCCATCCGGAACATGGATCGATTCATCCGATGCGATCCGCTCGAGGTCCTCCAGACTCAATTTTTCTATTTCATCAATATTCTTCATGTCCGATCATCTTTTTCAAATTCTTGCGGGCCGTACTCAACTTGACCCTCACATTTACTTCCGACAGTCCCATGCGATGGGCAATTTCCTTGAAAGACAACTCTTCGAAAACCCTCATTTCCAGGATTTCCCTCTGGCTGTCCGGCAGTCTTGCCATGCACGACCGGATCTTTTCCAGGTTCTCTTTCCCAACCAAAGACCGTCCAAGGTCTGCACTTGGATCCGGCAGGCTCTCCAAGATCCCTGATTCTGAACGCCTGGATTGCTCCGAAGATTTCTTACGCACCTTGTCCAGGCAGATATTCCTTATGGCAGTCAGTCCGAATGCCAGAGGATTATTGACATGGTCAAGTGAGTTCCTCAACTTCCATAATTTCGAGAACAATTCCTGGACTGCATCCTCTGCATCATCCTCTGATTCGAGAATGTAAAATGCCACACGGTAGAACCGTCCTGAAAGCGGAAGCCATATGTCCTTGAACTCTTCCGTACCCATAACCTTACCTTGCCTGCGACTCGATAATCCTGGCTACCTTATCCATCGGCACCGTCCCTTTGATACATATCAGGGCACCGCTGCTTGAAGCGTTTATTATCAAATCAGTAACGACATCAGCATCAGGAGAAACGTCTCCATATATCTCCACCACTTCCCCTGAATCCTTGGCCTGGAGGAGAAGTGAGCCCTTGTCCAGGACCTTGGAAAGACGCTGAGTGAACCTCGCCTTGACAGCAGGAGAGCAATCTTCATAATCGACAACCGTAACCCGCTTCACATTGCGCACGGCAGAAAGCAACTGCCTGGTCTCTTCATCCAGGGAATTCGCGCGGATCATGGTCCTGACCAACGAGAGACCGAGACGTCCGACATCCACAACTTCGAAATCAGGGTTCATGGAATATTCCTTGACGAGAAGGTTCACCTTGTTCGCCATCCTGGATTCCGACCCCAGCGCCACCCCGATTGAAAGGAAAAAGGCAAAAATTACAACAAGTCTTTTCATTTCCACAAATTTAAAAATTTCCGGCATGCCTACGATATAGACGAGCTTGCGAAGCAATTGTTAAGCACCACAACGAAACTTTATCAAGTTTAAATGCTATATTTGTAAAAGGCAACTGCTAGATACACATCATGAATCCCGTATTTACCGCTCTGCTGATTCCTTTCCTGGGCACGGCCCTGGGATCCGCATTCGTATTCTTCATGAGAAGGGAAATGCCCCAAAGGCTCCAGAAAGCCCTCCTTGGCTTTGCTTCCGGAGTCATGGTGGCAGCATCAGTCTGGTCACTGATCATTCCGGCCATCGAGATGGGGACCGGTAAAAGCGCAATCACTCCGGTCACTATCGGCCTGCTTGCAGGATTTGCATTTCTCCTCCTGATCGACTACATAACTCCTCACATCCACCCTATGGGGGAGCAGGAAGGGCCAAAGAGCAAACTGTCACGCACGACGATGCTGGCCCTGGCTGTCACGATCCACAACTTCCCTGAAGGAATGGCGGTCGGAGTCGCAATCGCCGGCGCACTCACCTCAGACTTCAGCATAGCCGGCGCCCTTGCACTCTCATTGGGTATAGCAATCCAGAATATTCCTGAAGGAGCGATCATTTCGATGCCTCTCCGCGCTGCCGGAAACAGTCGGTGGAAATCATTCATGATCGGGAGCCTGAGCGGGATCGTCGAACCTCTCGGAGGAGCCCTGGTCCTGTTGCTCGCATCTGCGGCGACAGCCACAATGCCATATCTCCTTCCCTTCGCCGCCGGCGCCATGCTCTATGTAGTCATAGAAGAGCTCATTCCAGAAGCATCGCAAGGCGAACACTCAAATTTCAGCACCATCGGCTTCGCCATTGGCTTCGCACTGATGATGGTGCTTGACGTAGTCATGGGATAACAATTAAAACAAGCTAATAATGAAGACCTTACTCCTCAAGGGGATCCTCCCTCTGACAATCCTCTCTGCAATGGTCATCACATCATGCAGCGAAAAAGCCACTGTCTCCGATCCGAGCATCGAAGAACTCGCTACGAACTTCGCCACCCCACCCGACAATGCAAGGCCGGGAGTCTATTGGTACTTCATGGACGGCAATTTTTCCAAGGAAGGAATAACAAAGGATCTTGAAGCCATGCGCGACAAAGGAATAGGTTACGTGGTATTCCTTGAAGTGAACGTAGGCGTCCCGCGCGGCAAGATAGATTTCATGAGCGAGGAATGGCTCGACATATTCAGGCACATCATCAGCGAATGCAAACGGACGGGAATCAAGATGGTCCTTGGCATTGGCCCGGGATGGACCGGAAGCGGCGGTCCCTGGGTAAAGGGAGAAGAATCGATGCAGCACCTGGTGGCCTCGGAAGCAAAAGTAGAAGGCGGAAGTCTTGTGAATATCAAACTGGAGGTCCCACAGCCTAACCCGCCTTATTTCGGAGAAGGTTCATTCACCCCCAAGATGAAGCAGGACTGGCAGGATTTCTACCAGGATGTCTGCGTCCTTGCTTTCCCCACCCCTGCGCATGAAGGGAAGATCGACATAATCAAGGAAAAAGCCCTCTACATCCGCCATCCATTCAGTTCCAAGGCAGGTGTCAGGGCCCATTTCGATGCTGCTGAAGGGAAACTTGCAGACAACACAGCCATCAATGCTGTCGACCTTTCCAAAATCATCGACATTTCCGACCATATGGATGCTGAAGGCAACCTGACGTGGGATGCTCCCGCCGGAAGCTGGACCGTAATGAGGTTCGGAAGCCGCAACAACGGAGCTGCCACCCGTCCTGCCCCTACACCTGGTGTCGGCATGGAAGCAGACAAGTTCAGCACGAAGGCCCTTCGTGAGCACCTGGCACATTTCACGGACAAACTATTCGAAGCCGCCGGAGCCGATGCTGCCGATGTCATCGAGCTTCTTCACCTCGACAGCTGGGAAATGGGAGCCCAGAACTGGGACCAGACATTCAGGGATGAATTCAAGGCCAGAAGAGGCTACGACCCGAAACCTTATTTCCCCGCCTACTCAGGTCTCATCGTAGGAGATTCACTACGGACCGAACGTTTTCTCTGGGATGTCCGCAGGACTGCCCAGGAGCTTGTCCTCGAGAATCATGTAGGAGAGGTGAAACGCTATGCAAGGGAACACGGACAGTTGGTTTCAATCGAGCCCTATGACATGAATCCTACCGCGGACCTGGAACTTGCGGTTTCCGCAGACTATCCTATGGCTGAATTCTGGAGCGACGGATTCGGCTTCAACACGACATTCGCTGTCGCCGAAGGCACCTCCGCCGCCCACCTTATCGGGCAGAAGGTGGTTCCAGCCGAATCTTTCACTTCACAGTTCGATGCATGGAGGCAGTACCCGGGTTCTCTAAAGAACCAGACCGACTGGGCCCTTGCTGCCGGAATCAACCGCATCATGTTCCACACTTTCCAGCACCAGTGCCTTCCCGACTCACTGCGGCCCGGAATGACCATGGGACCTTACGGAGTCCATTGGGACAGAGGACAGAGCTGGTGGGAGATGTCCGGAGCTTACCACACCTACATCGCCCGTTGCCAGTACATGCTGCAGCAGGGCCGTACCGTGGCCGACATTCTCTATCTAGCCCCCGAAAGCGCCCCCCATGCATTCAAGGCTCCCGAATCCGCCTATGACAAGGCCGGCACCTTCATGCCTGACAGGAAAGGCTATAATTTCGACGGCTGTCCTCCGAGCATGCTGATGAAGGCTAAGGTTACGGACGGGAAGATCACTTTCCCAAGCGGCGCTACCTACAATATCCTTGTACTCCCCGACTATCCTACCGCAACCCCTGAGCTTCTGGAAAAGGTCTATTCATTGATAAAGGATGGAGCGACCGTCCTGGTCAGCAGGCCGGTGACCAATTCTCCCAGCCTCAGCGACTATCCTCGCTGCGACGAGAAGGTAGCCTCTCTTTCGGCAAAGATCTGGGGAGAATCGCCGGAAGCAATCCGCCAGATAGGTAAAGGAAAACTGGTACAGTACAAGGGAAAGACAGAAAACCTGTATCCTGAATATTCCTTCACATCCGATATTCTCAAGGGAATCCTGCCGGAAGACTTCTCTTCGACATCCGGGAAAGTACGTTTCACTCACAGGACGCTGGACGGGAAGGATATCTACTTCGTCTCCAACCGCACGAAGGAAGCCTTCGAGGATGAATGCTCATTCAGGGTTGCCGGTTTGATTCCGGAGATATGGGACCCCATTGATGGCACCCGCAGACGTCTTCCGGAATTCTCGGACAATAAAGGAGTTACAACGATTCCACTGTCATTTGAGCCCAACGAAGGCTTCTTCATCGTGTTCTCTCTTGAAGGAAGCGAGGCTCCATCGACAGCCAGTAACATAGCCGAAACTGACGTTATCGCCGAGGTTGCCGGCCCCTGGTCCGTACAGTTCGACCCGAAGTGGGGAGGCCCCGCCGAGGCCATCACTTTCAAGAGTCTTGAAGACTGGACCCTGAACAAGGATCCGAGGATCAAGTATTATTCAGGGACCGCTGTCTACTCTGCCGAATTCGATCTTGGGAAAACCGGTTCTGAGGATGTCCTGGTCGACCTTGGCGATGTCAAGGCCATGGCCAGGGTTACTTTGAATGGGAAAGACCTGGGAATCGCATGGACGACTCCATGGCGGGTAAAGGCGGACGGTTGTCTGAAGGAAGGAAAGAATGTCCTGCAGATAGAAGTAGTCAACCTTTGGCAGAACCGCCTGGTCGGCGACGAACAGAAAGTATACGACGGTCCTCAAGGTGGCAAGTGGCCCCAGTGGCTGCTGGAAGGCTCGAAGCGTCCCAGCGACAGGTACACCTTCACGACATGGAGGCATTATTCTGCCGACACTCCCCTCTTGCCTTCCGGCCTGATGGGACCCGTCAGGATACTCGCCAGGAGCTACTAGGAATCAGTTATAAGGTTCATTCTATTAATAGACTCCGGAGCCGAGCATTTCGTCGTCTTGCGAGTACCAGACGGCGAATTGTCCGGAGGAGATGCCTCGCTGAGGCAGGTCGAACAGGATGAATAATCCTTTGCTGCGTTTGACAAGCCATGCGTCCTGAAGGGGCTGGCGATAACGGACACGGACACGGTAGCGGCGGATTTCTCCGTCTTTCATCTCAAGGTCAGTCCTGATCCAGTGGATGTCTTCCGGGGCGATCCTTATGCAGCTCCGAGAAAGCCCCTTGTGGGTGTGCCCTTCTCCGACATAGATCAGATTCCTATCTATGTCCGTGGCTATCACGAAGATCGAATCTTTGTGACCTCCGATGTTGAGGCCTTTGCGTTGTCCGATGGTGTAGAACTGTGCTCCGTCGTGTTTGCCGACGATCTTTCCCCAGGGGTTATCTTTGTAGCGGGTCTTCTTGATGTGCTTTTTGCCGCTGCGGTAGGTTTCTGTTTCAAAGGTAATTCCTGAATAATCGTACGGCTCCGACAGGCGCATCCAATCCTCATCAGAGAGAGCCTCCAGCTTCGTCTTTCCGAATAAATTCCTGGCCTGAACTGCCAACGTATCACCTTGAGCCGCATGGACACGCCTGTTATTGAAGGCTGCACCACCGGAATCCTCGGAAGAATATTCAGTGACCATCATCGGCTCCCCGGGAGATTCAAGAAGGGATGCAAGCGTGTCATGCATGAAGGAATACTGCCCGTTGCCGTCATAGAACGCGTCAAAGACCTCCACGACGTCACCTTCCTTCGGCAGGAGCTTTTGCTTGAGGAATGTAGGCAAGTCAACCTTTCCGACGAAGCATATTCCCTGGGAATCTTTCTTGTCAGCCGAAGGCAAGTCAGCCAAGGAGGCGATCTGCCTCACCGAAGGCTTGGTCAGGTGACCGATCGGGAACAGGGCTTTGCCTATCTGCTCCTGGCTGAGCTGGCAAAGGAAATAGCTCTGGTCCTTGTTCGGATCTACTCCTTCGAGTATCCTCCACTGCGGCTGTCCGTCGATGGTCACCTGTTTCCCGTCCGGACCGAGCAAAGGTGCCTTGCGGCAGTAATGGCCTGTAGCGACCATGTCTGCTCCCAAACGTTCGGCGGCCTTCAGGAAGGCATCGAACTTTATTTCCCGATTGCAAAGTACATCGGGATTCGGAGTACGACCGGCAGAATACTCATTGAACATGTAGTCCACAACCCTCTGACGGTATTCATCAGAAAGGTCCACGAAATAGAAAGGAATGCCTATTTTCCTGGCGACAAGTTCTGCCACGAAACGGTCCTCTTCCCATTCGCAGTCGCCGTGAAGAGTGGCATCGGCATCGTGCCAGTTCTGCATGAACATGGCAAAGACGTCATAGCCCTGCTGCTTGAGAAGCAGGGCGGCCACGCTGGAGTCAACTCCTCCTGATAGTCCTACACAAACCTTCATTGCAGTTGCAAATTTACTCATTCGCTGTAATTTGTACAATTTTTGCTACCTTTGATCCTGCCACAATTCAAGCAGCGGGAAATGAAAACGGTAAAACTAGACATCAATTACACTGAATATTCATCACTGACAGAGATGGATCCTAAGGATCAGGAACTCGTCAAGGAGGCGATCAAAGCCCAGAAGAATTCCTATGCTCCATATTCCAAGTTCAACGTCGGTGCTGCCATCCGTCTTGAAGATGGAACGGTGGTGAGAGGATCGAACCAGGAGAATGCAGCCTATCCGTCAGGGCTTTGCGCAGAAAGGACAGCTATGTTTGCAGCAAATGCCAACTATCCTGGCAAGGCTATGGTCTCGCTGGCAATAGTGGGAGGTTTCGGTTATGATGTCGCTGACACTCCATGCACGCCGTGCGGGGCTTGCAGGCAGGTGATGGCCGAATATCAGACATTGTCGGGCAAGCCCATGAGTATCATCATGTTCGGTACAAAGAAATCATGGAAGTTCGACAAGGTCGATGACATACTTCCATTCATTTTTGACAGTTTCAACGAAAAGTAGTATATTTGCAGCCTAGGGAAAGTCGTACACGACCAGCTCCCTCTGAATCCCCC
>CADBMD010000117.1 GCA_902795735.1 uncultured Bacteroidia bacterium | reverse complement strand
CGCTGAGATGATCAAGCTGACCTTCCCCGCCCGTGAGAACCTGCCGAAGCTCGCCCATCCCGAGGTCGAGGTCCGCTGGTACGACGGTGGCTGCAGCATCTTCTACGGAACGAAGGACATCATGGTCGTGGGTTGCTACGGTAACAGGCCTTATCTCCTCTCCGGCAGGAAGCCTGAGGTTCCCCATGTCCTCCGTGAGGTCACCCTTTCCCATCAGCAGGACTGGATCCGTGCTTGCAAGGAGTGCATGGTCGATCCTGACAACTTCACCCGTTCAGCTTCCGACTTCAGCCAGGCTGGTCCTTTCGTCGAGATGGTCGACCTTGGTGTCGCAGCCGTCAGGCTCCAGGAACTCAACCAGGTCCTCGAGTGGGATGGCCCTAACATGAAGTTCACCAACATCCCTGCCGAAGCTACTATCAAGGCCCAGATCCATGATGGCTTCACCATCAAGGAAGGACATCCTACCTTCAACAAGACATATTCCGATCCCGTCAATGCACGTGAGTTCGCTGCAAGCCTCATCAAGCGCCAGTATCGTGAGGGCTACGTGCTTCCTGACATGCCGGAGTAATCTGTTTTTTGATTGCTTATCTAATAAAATATTCAGAAAATGAAAAAAGTTTTGCTTTACATCGCATGCGCCGCTGCAGTCGTTTCGCTGGCGTCATGCAAGAACAAGAAAGCTGCCGCAGGTGCCGCAGAGGCCGAAGCAAGTGCCGTCCCTGCTTACGAAGTAGTTGATAACCCCCAGGTTGACCTCGCTGGTTTCCCTGTCGATGCAGAAGGTTACACCGTGATTTTCGACGGTACATCCCTCAATGGTTGGAGAGGCTATGGCAAGGATAATGTCCCTGCCCGCTGGACAATCGAGGATGGTTGCCTCAAGTTTACAGGCACCGGTGCCGGTGAGTCACAGTCCGGTGACGGCGGTGACATCATCTTCACCAAGAAATTCAAGAATTTCGAGCTGAAGTTCGACTGGAAGATCTCCAAGGGAGGAAATTCCGGTGTCTTCTACCTCGCACGCGAAGTTACCACCAAGAAGGATGACGGATCGGTCCAGTACGAGCCTATCTACATCTCCGCTCCTGAGTATCAGATCCTCGACAACGAGAATCATCCTGATGCAAAGCTTGGAAAGGATGGCAACCGCAAGAGCGCATCCCTCTATGACATGATCCCTGCCAACCCGCAGAACCAGAATCCTTACGAGCAGTGGAACACCGGTAGCATCATGGTTTACCAGGGTACTGTCGTCCACGCCCAGAACGACGTGAACGTCCTCGAGTACCATCTCTGGACTCCGAAGTGGACAGAGATGCTCCAGGCCAGCAAGTTCTCACAGGAGGCATGGCCTCTTGCCTTCGAACTTCTCAACAACCTTGGCGGTGACGCTCATGAAGGTTACATCGGCTTCCAGGATCATGGCAACGATGTATGGTATCGTAACATCCGTATCAAAATCCTTGACTAAATGAGAAAAGCCGTTATCCTTTTGTCCGCCCTTGCACTGTTTGTCGGTTGCGGACAGCCCAAGGCCGATGAGCCTGTAAAGAAGGAAATAGGTCTTCAGCTCTACAGCATCAGGAACGTCATCGGCAACGCCGAACTCTATGCTGCCAATCACGAAGAAGTTTTCAAGGCACTGGCCGAAATGGGTTACACCGGTGTCGAGGCTGCCAACTACGGTGACGGGAAACTCTATGGAGTCGCTCCCGAGCAGTACAAGGCCGATCTCGAGGCTGCAGGTCTGAAATCCATTTCAAGCCATATCGGACACAACCTTTCCGAAGAGGAACTTGCCTCCGGCAATTTCGAGGAGTCAATGAAGTGGTGGGACCAGGCAATAGCCGCTCACAAGGCAGCTGGTTGCAAGTACATCGTCACTCCTAGCTTCAGCATTCCCCCGACTCTCGCCGGCCTCAAGACTTACTGCGATTATTTCAACGCAGTCGGTAAGAAATGTGCCGAAAACGGTATCCTTTATGGCTACCACAACCACTCCCATGAGTTCAACAAGATCGAGGACAAGGTCATCTATGACTTCATGCTCGAGAACACCGATCCTCAGTACGTCTTCTTCCAGATGGATGTGTACTGGGCTTGCATGGGCCGTGCCTATCCGGTTGAGTACTTCAAGAAGTATCCAGGCCGTTTCAAGCTCCTCCACATCAAGGATCACTTCGAGCTTGGTGAGAGCGGAATGGTTGGATTCGATGCCATCTTCAACAATGCCGAGGTCGCTGGTCTCCAGGACTTCATCGTCGAGCTTGAAGGATTCACCCGTGGTGACTGGAAGGAGAGCATCAAAGCTTGCGCCGACTACCTACTCAACTCTGACTTCGTGAAAGAGAGCTACAGCAAGTAGTCTTCTCCTTATAATTAAAAAGAGACTGACTCAGATGAGCCAGTCTCTTTTTTTGTATTTCCATCCACGCGGGATCAGAGGATCTCGTAGTCGAATGACAGGACCTGGACTGGACCGAGGAGGCCTGAGCTCTGAAGCTCTGAATCCTTGTTCAGGTAGGTGGATGTCTGGAAGGTGAACCTCTCAGACTCAGGAATGACTTCCTTCTCTCCGATAAGGCGGTTCCTCCAGCAATTCACGACTTCAATCTCCAGGGTGTTGTTTCCCTTCTTCACGGCATCCGTGATGTTAAGCCTGTAAGGATTGGTCCAGACTCCGCCGACATACTTTCCGTTCACCTTTACCTTCGCCATGACCATGACCTTGCCGAGGTCGATGTACAGAGGGCCTTCCGGTACTTCCTTGAGCTTGAAGGACGAAGTGTAGGTGGCAGTGCCCGAGAAATACTTCACCTTGTAGTCTGAGCTGGTCGTCCAGTCGTAAAGGTCATCCATCACGACGGTCGAGCCGGGGCCGCCCATCCCCTTCTGGAACTTGACCTTCCAAGGGGAGTCCACTGCGGCGACAAGGGTTGCTTCCGGGTAGTTTACTCCCTCGACCGAAGACTCAGGAGCCTTGGTCCTGAACACGATGAAAGCACTCTCGAAAGGCTTCAGCATCATCGGGACCTTAGTCGTGCTGGTAAGGCTCTTGAACTGAGGGAGGATACGAATCTCAGATGTGAGAGGATTCCAAAGCTCCGGCTGTCTGCCCTGTACCCTGAATATTCCGTCGAATGATATGGTGGCATCAGCCTGGTTCGAGACGAAATACACTTCTCCTCCATCATGAGTCAGGTGGATGAACTGGATGGGCAGTTTCGGATCGTCGGTAGTGAAGTCGGCGACCATCCCCTTGTCCTTGAATATCTGCTCAAGCGAGCAATCCTTGTAGATCTTGCCCTTCCCGTAGTTTACCACTGGAACGAACGGATTGGCCGAGGTCTGCCACATCCTGTCTGCGATTTCGCGGACAAGGGCATCTGCTGCGGGATAATCCTGGAGGCTTGGGGACTTCTCGGGAGCCGGACCGAGGATCGTGATACCATCGGAAACAAGGCTTTCGATCTTCTTCAGGAGCTGGGGACGCATGGTCTTGATCTTCGGGAGGACCAGGACTGAATATTCCATCCCGCTCTTGAGGACGAGCTTGCCATCCTTTGCCACGGCATCCATGAGGACTTCGGCGTTGACATAGTCATAGGAATACCCTTCCGGGATCTCGGGATTCCGCGCTCCGGTCATCTTGGGGGCGTCCTCTCCAAGGAAGTAAGCCACATCGGCGACATATCGGCCCTGCTGGAGGATGTAGTTGCATCTCTTCAAGTACGAGCTGAAGACGTCCATCTGGGAGAACCAGGTGTTGTTGCGGTTGAATTCGTTTCCGAACCATGCGTTGATGCCAGGCACCCTGTCGTCTGGCTGCTGGATGTAAAGATGCATCAGCGAGGCATTTATTCCTTCAGTGAAGAATCTGTCGCCACGCTGTTTCATCTGGCCAGGGTACTGTGAGAAGTCAGGGGCTCCGCATGTGAAACTCTCAGCCCAGACTTTCTGCTTGCCATAGATGTGCCCGCAGGATGACGCAACCCTGTTTTCGATGTCGCCCAGGTCTCCGAAGCTCCAGAACTCCCCTGCTATCTCGTCGGACTGGCCGCCGTACTGCAGGAATTCACCAGGGAATCCCCAGTGGCCGTAATTCTCGAGCCAGGTCGTGAGACCATGCTCGTTGCTGACTTCCCTGAGTCCTCCTACATAATTGTAGGATACCTCATCCGCTACCAGGCGCCTGACATCCCAAAGGAACCTGTCGGACATTTCACGGCTTCCCACGACGACACCGCTCATCACGGGGATGTAAGGAGTCGGATCGTAGCCATAGGCCTTCTTGAAGTCTTCTATCATGTTGTCGGTCCAGTTCTGTCCGCCTGTCTCGTAGCTGTCTTCGACTACTATGCGGAAGGTTTTCCTGTCAGCGGCCGGAATCTTGTCCAGGATGACTCCAAGGTAGTTGTTGAAATGGGCGCGGATATGTTCTTTGCTCATCTTGTCGGTTTCCAGCCCTCGTCCTTCTTCGGGTGCGGGAGCATCTATCGAACCCGTAGGCAGCATTGCGGTCCGCATCACGACCCACTTGCCCGAAGGGACATTCCACGTGAGGCGGCCGTCCTTTGAAAGCTTCCCGCTGAGATCTACCACGCTGGAAGGCTGGACTGCTAGGTCTCCTCCGTCAGCGGGCTGGTCGCGCCACATGTAGGCGTCCCACATCGGATGCGGGGTCTGCCACATCTTGGCCAGGCTCTTTTCCGGATATCTTTCAACTGCAGGCACGTCCGAGAGCGTCACCCTTGACACGACACCAGGCTTATCCACCTTGAGTACGAATTCCTTGCCGCAGGTTTCCGGGACGGATATGACAATGGGAGCGAAAGGATCGAAGCCGACGTTGACTTCACTGTTGCTCCTGTCCACTCCGAACTTTTCCACGCTTCTGAGTTTTCCATCCTCACGGACGAAAAGCTCTGCACCAGTCGCTCCGGGAGTGTGGACCGGCTCGATTATTACTGTCCTGACGGTGAGCTCCTTACCATTGCTGACCGGAATCTCCTTCAAGGACCTTACATCATCGGTGCGTACGATGGATGAAGGTTCCTGCAGGGGGAAGGCGAGGACTTTTACATCCTGGGCGTCTTTTCCGACCGGATCAAGTTTCTTGGAATATCTTGACGGCCCGGAAACTGTGTCCCGCACATACCCGAGATATCTCATGGCCTGGGATGGCTTCACCCAGGGACCGCCGCTCTGGCTCCAGCCGGGGCAATTGAACAGACCGACTTCGATGTCAAGTTCTCCGGCAGTCTTGAACATTGTGTGCAGGATGTTCCACCACTCATCGGTAAACATGCGCACAGGTCCCTGCGGTGCTCCCTGCCCTTCACCTATCATTCCGATCTGGACTCTAGTGATGCCTGCTTCCTTCATCGCGTGCAGGTCCTTGACAACTCCTTCAGCGGACATATTGCCCGCAACCCAATACCAATAGATGCCAATCGGCTGCTCGGCCGGAATGTTGCGGAAATTCCGCTCCATCTGGCCCAGGCTGTCCTGTGCCTTGGCGAAAGGACCGGACAATGCCGCCAGCATCAAAAAGAATCCTAAAGCTTTCTTCATATGCTTATATTTATTTGATAACACAAGATAATCATTTTTTTTCTATATTTGAGAAATACACAAGGCGCTATGGACCGCATATTGCTAAAAAACATAACCCTCGACGGGAAGTACACCGATATATTCATAGAGGAAGGCAGGATTTCTTCTGTCTATCCGCATTCTGCTTCACGCTGCAAGGAGTTGTCGGAATCATATTCCGGTACCAAAGTCATTGACTGCTCCGGAAAGGTCGCCATGCCTGGATTCGTCAACATGCACACCCATGCTGCGATGAGCCTTCTCCGAGGCATCGGGGAAGACATGTCCCTCCAGAAATGGCTCGACCACATCTGGCGGGTGGAAGCGCATCTGGATGAGTCATTCGTCTACTGGGGCACCAAGATCGCCGCCCTGGAGATGATAAAGACCGGGACGACCACTTTCAACGACATGTACTGGTTCCCTTTGCCGGCTCGTGAAGCCGCAGCCGAGATGGGACTTGGGAATGCTTTATCCTTCACTTTCCTTGACAATTTCGACGAAAAGGCCTTCCATGAGCAAACGCAGGATTGCATGGCCACCCATGAAGCTGCGAAATCTTGGGGAAGGCGGTCACAGTTTGTCATAGCCATCCATTCCGTCTATACCGTCAGTGAACCGGCCATCATCTGGGCGACTGAATATGCAAGGAAAAACGGTCTCCGGATCCATGTCCATGTCTCCGAGACGGAGAAAGAAGTCCTTGACTGCCAGAAAGCACACGGAGGGCTGTCCCCCGTGGAGTATCTGGACAGGCTCGGCGTCCTGGGCCCGGACGTGACCGCGGCTCATACATTGTGGCTGTCGGACAGGGATGTGGAGATCCTCGGGAAAAGGCATGTGAACTGCGTCCACAATGTCAATTCTAACCTCAAGCTGGCTTCCGGCCTGGGGTTCAGGTACGACGACCTGAAGAGCGCCGGAGCAAATGTCTGCCTCGGAACAGACGGATGTGCCTCTTCGAACAACCTTGACATGCTCGAGACCATGAAGACGGCGGCAATATCTCAGAAGGCTTGGACGAATGACCCGTCTACCCTTCCTCTCCAGGACCTTCTCGACATGGCTACCGTAAACGGAGCTAAAGCCCTTGGAATGAAAACCGGCCGGATTGAAGAAGGCTTTGACGCCGATATCCTGATAATCGATCCCGACAGTACGTTCTTCCTCTCCCCTGCACCATTCATCGCCAATTTCGTCTATTCCGCTCACAGCGACTGCATCACTGCCATGGTTGCCGGCGGACGCCTGGTCATGATGGACAGGAGGGCCCCTGAAGAGGAGGAAATCCTAACCGGCGGAAAAAATGAACTACGACTTTTAACCGAATATTCAAATAACTGACACATGGATCCTAGAATTGAAAGAATACACAGCGCAGCCGATTACTTGGCACAGCAGCTCGGGGACCGCAAACCCGTGGTCGGTATAGTCCTCGGAAGCGGACTCGGCAGGCTGGCCGACGAAGTTGAAAACCCACTTGTCATTCCTTACAAGACCATTCCCGGCTTCCCCTCCTCTACGGCCATCGGCCACAAAGGCAATTTCATCGTGGGACAGCTGGGCGGCAAGGAAGTGATAATGATGCAGGGACGCATCCATT
>CADBMD010000116.1 GCA_902795735.1 uncultured Bacteroidia bacterium | reverse complement strand
GCACATTGCAGAGGACATGAAGTACTTCCGGAAGACCACCACGGGATGCCCGGTGGTAATGGGATGGATGACTTTCAAATCGATAGGCGGGAAACCTCTCCCAAAGAGAGACAATGTAGTCATCTCGATTTTCCCATGGCCAGACAAACCTGAAGGAGTGAAAGTGGCAGGAAGCCTCGAGGAAGCCTATTCCATAATAGAGAAAGACCACCAAGGCGAAGACTGCAAGATTTTCGTCATGGGCGGAGGAGAAACCTACCGCCAGGCTCTCCCCACGGCCGACAAGCTTTACATAACCCACGTCCATACCTCAATCGAGGATGCAGACACCTTCTTCCCCGTGATCGATCCAGAAATCTGGACTGTAGAATCCACGACTCCCGTGGAAACCGATCCGGAAACGGGCTACGGCTACGAGTTTACAATCTACAAGCGTAAATAATCTCCCATTTCCCCAAGGGGAGCGGACTTAACAAAGGAGACAAATGGCAAGCGGAAGAGAACATTTCGGCGGCAGGGCTGCCGTAATCATGGCTATGGCCGGGTCGGCGATAGGCCTTGGAAACATCTGGCGATTCCCCTACATGGTCGGTGAATATGGAGGTGCTGCCTTCATACTCATATTCATCCTATGTTCTTTCATCCTGTCTTTCCCGATATTCCTTGCGGAAGCTGTTATCGGAAGGAAAGCCCACGCCAATGCCATCGGTGCGATGAACAAGCTTGCTCCCGGCAGTTTCTGGAAAGTGCTCGGCTACCTCAGCATAATAACCCCGACCATCATCGTTTCGTACTACAGCATCGTAGGCGGCTGGTCGATAGAATATTTCCTGAAATCCCTGTCTTTGGATTTCGGAGAGTTCATGCCCTCAGGATGGACAGCCCTGCTTTTCAACACCATATTCCTTGGCTTGTCCTGCATAATCGTTGCCTTCGGCATAAAGGATGGGATAGAACGGTTCAACAAGATTTCAATCCCGCTGCTGTTCGTGCTCATAGTGCTCATCATGGTGTATTCAGTGAATATGCCAGGAGCCGAAAAGGGCGTCGAGTATCTTGTCAAGCCTGATTTCTCAAAGATTACCGGGAGGACCTTCGCTTTCGCTCTCGGCCAGAGTTTCTATTCGATGTCCCTCGGAATGGGAATCATCATAACCTATTCTTCCTATGTCAGCAAGGATGAGAACCTGGTGGCTTCCGGAGCAGGTACAGTCATAGCAGCCCTCCTGTTTTCATTCCTGGCCGGATTCGCGATAATGCCCGCCGTCTTTTCAGCCGGAATAGCCCCAAGCAGCGGCCCGGGACTGGTCTTCCAGACCCTGCCCCACGTCTTTACCGGAATGGGAGCGTCGTCGTCCCACTGGCTTGCCACCGTAATTGCAGCATTGTTCTTCTTTTCCGTCGTCGTGGCCGCCATGACATCAAGTATTTCATTGATAGAAGTCGGAGTAGCCTACCTTGTAGAGGAGCGGCACATGAAACGGAAAGCAGCATGCCTGCTGATATTCGCCATCACCTGGCTCCTTGGGCTTGCAAGCGTGTTCTCGATCGACATCTTCGGGAAAGTCGATGCCTTCTCTTCCAACTTCCTGCTGACGGTCGGTGTAATGCTAGTGGTGCTGTTCGTAGGCTGGAAGATGGACAAGGAAGACTTCCGTGAAGAACTGACGAACAGTGGAAAAGTGAATGCCAAGGTGGTCGGAGTTATTTTCTTCCTGATCCGGTACGTCGCCCCCATCACCGTCCTTACCATCTTCATAAGCAATCTGGTTCTATGACAAACAGGGAACATTTCGGAAGCAGGGCCGCCGTCATAATGGCCATGGCCGGTTCGGCAATCGGCCTCGGAAACATCTGGAGATTCCCCTTCATCGTCGGGGAATATGGCGGAGCGGCTTTCATCTTGATCTACATCCTCTGCAGCTTCCTGCTTTCCTTGCCCATCCTCCTTTCTGAATCCATAATCGGAAGAAGGACGCACCAGAACACTTTCGGGGCTATGAACACATTGGCACCCGGAACGAAATGGAAATGGCTCGGATTGCTGACCATGGTCTCCCCGATAATTATCCTGTCCTACTACAGCGTCGTCGGAGGATGGTCCTTCGCCTATCTTTGCAAGGCCGTTTCCCTCCAGTTCCGACCGGAAAACGCTGAGACTGTGACCGGAATGTTTGGAACATTTTCCTCATCGACATGGGGCCCTCTTGCCTGCCTTACCGTGTTCCTCGGACTCACGGCCCTCATCATCTTTTCAGGAGTGAAGAAAGGTATAGAGAAATTCAGCAAGATCTCCATCCCTGTCCTTTTCGTATTGATAGTCGCCATCGCTGTCTATTCCTTGACTTTGCCTGGATCTTCCGAGGGGGTACGCTATCTTGTCAAGCCAGACTTTTCAAAACTGACTGCCGATGCTTTTTCTGCGGCCCTTGGCCAAAGTTTCTTCTCCCTTTCGCTTGGGGTAGGAACAATGCTGATCTATTCTTCCTATGTCAATAAACATGAAAACCTGGTGGCCTCAGGAGCCGGAACAGCTTTCTTCGACATGTTGTTTGCCATCCTGGCCGGCTTCGCCGTCATGCCTGCGGTTTTCGCCGCGGGCATAGCCCCCACATCGGGGCCTGGCCTTGTTTTCGAGACGCTTCCTTTCATATTCGCAAAGATGGGTTCCGGAGGGATATTCATAAGTTCAGCCATCTCCATAATCTTTTTCTTCACCATCCTTGTGGCCGCCCTTTCTTCTTCAATCTCCATGATGGAAGTCGGCGTAGCCTATCTGGTCGAGGAAAAAGGTGTTACCAGAGGGAAAGCGACCTTGGGAATATTCGCAATCACATTCTGCCTTGGAATTTTGTGCTCGCTGTCATTCGGAGTCCTCTCTGATTTCAAGCTGCTGGGCAACACCATATTCAATTTCTGCGACAAGCTTTGCTCCAATTTCCTGATGACCCTCGGAGCCCTGCTCTTCAGCATCTTCGTCGGGTGGAAGATGGACAAAGCCGCCGTCAGGGAAGAACTCACTAACGGCGGCTCCATAAGGTTCAATTCGAAGATTTTCCCGGTCGTCTATTTCCTTATCAAGTACGTAGCTCCCGTGACGATAGGAGTAATCTTCATTTCAGGCCTTCTCGCTTAGTTTATCTTTCAGGGGCGAGAGTGGTAGCCGGTGAAGCCGTCGATCCGGCCAAGGGCATTCTTATCAAATATTTCCTTCACCTTAGGCTTTGCAGATTTCAGGGAATCCAGGAAGGCCTGATTCTCTTCGCCTTTGAAAAGACGCTCCGATGTCTCCCCCAGCTTGATTGTGGCATTTGACGGATTGAGACTCCGCAAGCCATTTTCATTACGGCCTTGAAGCAGATAGAATGTGTTTCCGGCAGCATTGGCCTTCTTAAGGTCGTACCCAAGGGCGTCCCTTTCGTATAGCGCCGTCTCGGCAACAAGGCCGGCTCCATCTTTGGGATCCTTGTTGGCTGTGTTGAAGCAGACAACCAGTTTCAAGGATGAATATTCAGTGCAGAAATGGAAATCTCCGCCGCTGTCCATGAACCCGGCGTACGGGCCGTGTCCATAACGGGAGACGAGGGCGTTGTCGATGGCCTTGACTTTTCCTGAATTCCATGTAATGCTGTTGGTCTCAACGGTGTCCCTCTGCCACTTGCCTCCCGGAAGGGCAAGATAGCCGGCAGAAGAGGAATCATACTTGGTCGGAACGGCAAGGATTCCGGTACAATAGTCGTGAAGCCCGAAGACATCGACCGCTGCCCGCACTTGTTCAAGCTGAGAGCCAGAACAGACCCAGACATCGAATCCTTTATCCTTGAGCGCCCGCCACAATTCCCTCAGTTCTGGAGTAACAGAGATTCCGCTGGTCCATGAACAAGGCCTCTCTCCTCCCCAATGAACGGTTGAAGTCTCCACATCCTTGAAAGTTTCATGGGAGGCCTTTGACAACCTGTAGATCTGCTCGTCGCTCATACCATGATACCATGAAGTCTGCCAAGCGATACAAATGTCATTGGGCTCTACCTGGTAGACAAGGTTGTAGAGACCCTTCATCTTGGTCGCAAAGTCAAGCCACTCAGGATCCTTATGCAAGGCCGCCGTGTCGGAAGGGGCCATGCCCTCTGCTGTGAACGGACCATATTTCCTGTAGAGGGAGGAGTAGTCATAGCTGATGTCCTCTATCCATTCTTCACACAGATCCATCCTGGTCAAATCTTCAGAAAGGACATTCTTCATGTCCTTTGGCTCTATTTCAAAAGCCATCATCATCGGCTGGAACGGAACCATCTGGTACTGGATGTCAAAGATGCTGGTCGTGTTGTCGAAATCGAAGACTACGTAAGGCTTGTCAAGCTGCATCTTCCCGCCCTCTCCATAAAGGTCAAGGAAGTCATTGAGCCCTGCCTTTACATCCTCGGACCACCCGGGAAGCTCCAAGGCAACTTTTGCGTGTGAATATGCTACCGGAAGCTTATAGTTGGTGTACTTGGTCCTTACTACCGGATACCAGCGGTTGAGGTGGTTGTTCGGTGTAGAAAGGACGAATTTGTAGAACTGGGATTCCGGAAGAGCAGAAAGGTCCACCCGGAAGTTTTCCTTTCCGGCCGGCACGGTGCCTACCTTTATCCATTCGTCCTTGCCGCCTTCCTTGAAATTGTTGCTTGCAGCTGCCCAAACCTCAACTTCGGCCTTGTCATTCAGGCTTTCCCAGATGAGATCCACATTGTTGTCATAAGGAAGGATATCCATTTCCATTATGTCCACCTTGCCTATGAACGGAACACCATCCTGCTCCCAAACGACGTCCCTGGGAGCCTCGAACCCAAGGAAGCGGCACAATGACGGAGCAATATCCACCATAGCAGACTTCCCGCTCTTCATCCGTTCGTTCACTTTCTGGTTGGTAGCCACCCATGTAGTCCTTTCCCTTTCCGACTGTCCTCCGTGGCCGAAGCCCATGAAATCCCGCCCATGGTCCGTGGTGACGACAATCATCCATTCTTCATTGAAGTTGGCCTCCCTGTATTTCACGGCCTCCCAAATCCTGCCTATCTGGCGGTCGGCTATCCTCACGGCTTCATCAAAGGTCTCCCCGTTTCCGAAAATGTGGCCGGCATCGTCGGTGTACCAAAGATAAACCCAGCTCAGGTCAGGAGCATTCTCCTTAAGGCAACTGGCAGCTTCCTTGGAAACATGTTCATCTATGTCAAGGATGTGCAAGTCATGCTCTTTGTGAGGGAAGGCAACGGTGTCAAGCTCGTAACCGTCACAGACATAATCTATCTTCAAGTTTCCGGTTTCTGGTTTTCCTTCGCCAATAAGGACCGTCCTATTGTCGATCCAGCTTGAGAACAAGCCTGTCTTCACCTCCCTCTGCTGCTCCTTGGCTATCCTGAAGATAGTCCAGTAATTATAGTTCGGATCCAGGTTGCTGTTGCCCGGAACATTGTGCTTGTTGACCCATGTGGACGTCAGCAAGTCCGTGTAACCGACGGCAGAAATGGTAGGCGTCTGGTCATACCTGCCTACGCTTCCTCCGACATAGCTCCTGCCATAGGCGCCCCTGGAAGAGATCTCGCGGATGGCTGGAAGGTCAAGCCTTTCGATCATGTCAGCCGGGACTCCGTCTATGATGATATAGACGGCCTTTTTCTCCTTTTCCTGTCCACATGAAGTCAACGCCAGGACCAGCAGAAGCACGGAAGCAATTCTTTTCACCATTACGAAATTTTGAATTAATTTATTATCTTGCAGAAAATACAATTACCTATGTCACAAATTATCTACATCGTCGGTATAGTCCTGTCCGTCCTGGCAGTCCTTGACATCCTCAAAAAGCCCATCTCCCTCATCGGGAAGATAATCTGCTCTGTCCTTGTGCTCATTACGAGCTGGATCGGACTTGCCGTCTATTTCCTCTGGGCAAAGGACCACATCACCGAGTGGTTCAAATAAGAACTTTACTTCACTGAAAATTGCCAGATGATCGCCTCGGTGAACGTTTCTCCGGGGCGTAGGGTTGTTGTCGGGAACTCGCTCTTGTTAGGCGAGTCCGGACAATGCTGGCATTCGATGGCCACACCCTCATAATCAAAGTAACTGCGTCCGCATTTCCCGACCGGACATCCGGCAAGCCAGTTTCCGGTGTAAACCTGGACGGCTGGCTGGGTTGTGAGGACCTCCAGCAGACGTCCGCTTTCAGGAGCATAAAGTTTTACGGCTGATTGAAGCTGCCCCGGCTCGAACCCGTCGATCATGAAACAGTTGTCATAACCCTTGCCATAGTTCAGGGCAGGGAAATCCTCCTTTATGTCCTGTCCGATTTCCTTGAATTCCAGGAAATCCATCGGTGTTCCGGCGACAGGATCAGCCTCTCCAGTGGGAATGAGGGTTTCATCCGTTGGAAGATAGACCGAAGCATTGATCTTCATCTCATGGCCGAGAATGTCTCCGTTTCCTTCTCCGTTGAGATTGAAATAAGCATGGTTGGTAAGGTTCACCACAGTGGGCTTGTCAGTCATGGCCGTCAGGGTCAAGGACAAGGCGTTGTCCTCGCTCCAGGAGTAGCGGGCCACGACCTTGAGGTTGCCGGGATAGCCGGCCTCGCCGTCTTCGGAAAAATACATGAACTCGACAGCCTCCCTGTCGATCCTGGATTCCCAGACTTTATTCTGGAAACCATCTGGCCCGCCATGAAGGTGGTTCGGACCATTGTTGATCGGTAATGAATATTCAACACCATCCAGGGTGAATTTTCCTTTTGCGATGCGGTTTGCATAACGTCCGGGACATTTGCCGGCACAAGGACCGTCTGCGAAATAGCTTTCAGGGACAGGATAGCCAAGCACGACGTCGGCTATCTTTCCATCCTTGTCGGGAACTGCAATGGAGACGATTCCCGCACCAATGCTGGACAAACGCACGAACGAGCCTTTCTCATTCTTCAGAGTGTAAAGGAGGATCTCCTTCCCATCGGGGCCCTTACCCCATATTTCCTTTTCAATCTTCATGGCAACGATATTTTGTTTAATTTATAATTTTTCTAAATAAGCAAGTACTTTCTCGGCTGGAGCATCTTTCATTACTACCCTTTTGTCAGCATCCAGGATGTACAAAGAAGGGATGGCCCTGACCGAATATGTCTCGTCGGTCCTGATGGTATAGCTCTGGTCGTAGCCGTTGATCCAGGAAGAAGGATATTTTTTTGAATATTCCTTCCATTCTTCCCTGTCCAAGTCGATATAAAGGTTCACTACTGCAAGGACTCCCTTAGCAACAAGGTCATCAATCCTGGGGTTTTCGGTGAGCTGTTGGATGATCTCCCTGCAGGCCGGGCATCCGGGATTGGTGAAGAAGAGCAATGTGTGCTCTGCTTTGATCCGATGGAGGTTGCGTCTCCGGCCTTCCCTGTCAGTGAAGGATATGTCTGCGGCTTTCGTGCCCTTGGCGTTCATTGAGCAGAGCCTGGCATCATTTGAATATGCCGGGCGCATTTCTTCCGGAACGAACTTGGAAGATGCGAGACGTTTGACATACTGGCAGTACAAATCTTCATCCCTGGTCGGAGAATTCGGATCATAAAGGTATTTCGAGGTCATCTTCTCGAAAAAACCGAAGACATTGGAAGAAGGATTTGAAGATTCGAATTTTTCCACCTTGCTGAACAAAGTCCCGACTTCCTTCCTGGAAAAATCAAAAGGTGCCGCTCCCAAAAGTGCAGCATACATGGCAAATGCCTCTTCTGCTTCGCTGGAGACCACTCCATTGATATGATTCGAATCACATTGATAGCTCCCGTCAAGGAATGCGTCCCAAAAATGGGCTATGACATATTCCTGAACCTCCGAAGGGTCAGTCACCATGGATGGGGTTTTTGGAGGTGAAGGCATCTTCCTCACGGAAACAACTTCTCCCTTCGTCCGTGAATCCGAAGAACGCTCCCTTCTTCCGCAAGAAGGAAGGACAAAGATAATCGCAAGAACTATCGGCAAGAATGAAGACCTGAATGTCATACTTACAAATTTACTTAAAAAATCAGTATCTTCGTCTTCTGATGAAGCGACTCTTCCTAACAGCATTGATGGTTCTCGCATGCCTTTGCCTCCACGCACAGTTTTCGGTTTCCGGCAGCGATCCTGCATCCGTGCGGTGGATGCAGATGGAAAGTCCTACCTTCTGGCTGATTTATCCTGCAGGAGGAGATTCCCTGGCCATGGTATATGGCAATTACCTTGAAAAGGCCGGCATTGCCGTAGGATGGTCCTCCGGACGGCCAATAACCACCGTCGGCAAGACCAAGATACCTGTTGTCCTTCACAGTTTCTATCCTGTTTCCAACGCATCGGTTGCCTGGGCGCCAAAGAGGATGGACATATTCACTGTCATGGATCCCTATGCCCCGACCCCGATAAAGTGGGAAAAGCTGCTGGCCATCCATGAAGGGCGCCATGTTTCCCAGATGATGTCTCTTGAAAAGGCCGGAGGCAAGATGACCAAACTCCTTTTCGGAGAATTGTTTACCGGGGCCATGGCCGGCATCTATCCCGGGCCGGCCTTACTTGAAGGAGATGCCGTGACGGCCGAAACAGCCCTGACAAATTCAGGAAGAGGCCGGCAAGCCTCCTTCCTTTCCTACATGATGCCTGCTTTCGACTGTGGTGAGTGGAGAAATTACTGGAGATGGTCTCTCGGGTCAGACAGAGTCTTCACCCCGGACTACTACCGTGCCGGCTACATGCTCGTTGCAGGCACAAGGGTTTTCTTCGACGACCCCCTTTTCACTGAAGAGTACTTCACCAGGATCAAAAAGAAACTCACTTTCTTCAACATGCAGAAGACCGTCAAGTCCGCAAGCGGATTACGCTTCAGGAAAGCTTTCCGGTCAATCGAAGAACAATTCCACGGAATATGGGCGGAAGAAGCTTCTGCCAGAGCTCCTTTCATGCCCTCAAGACAGGTGTCCCCAGCCCCATGGAGACATTCTTTCTATGCAGGCCCGGTCGTGGATGATAATCTTGGAATATGGTCGAAAAAAACAGGACTCACCACTAGCGAGTCCTTGGTACTAACCAAGGCAGACGGCTCCGAACAACGGATCAGGTCTTTCTCCAGATATTCCAGCAACCTTGCTTTCCACAACTCTTCCGGACGTATTTTCTGGTCGGAACCCGTCTTTCACTGGAGATGGCCGATGGCGGGATCTTCAAGAATCCGTTACATCGACACTTCTTCTCCCAAAAAGATCCATGACCTGACAAAGGTGGGACGGTATTTCAATCCCGCCCCGTCCCCGGACGGCAATCTGATAAGCGTTACCGAATATCCCACGGCAGGCGGTTCAAGGATTGTCCTGCTAAACGTTTCCGATGGTTCCGAACAGAACTCTATCCAGGCTCCGGATTCAATCCAGTTCACAGAATCCGCCTGGATAGAAGGCCGGCTTTTTGCCGCCGGGCTGTCAGACAACGGAATGGGAATCTACGAGGTCCTCTATGATGGACAAACGTCCGGCCGTACAATTAATACGATGCTCGGCCCTCAACCCGTGGAACTTTCCTGCCTTCGGCCTTTCGACGCTGTTCTTTTACAAAAGAATGAGGGCTTGTCCTTCGTCTGCGACAGGACCGGTGTCAATGAAGCATATTTCCTGGACGTAGAGTCAGGGAAACTCTTTCAACTCACCTCATCCCGGTATGGCATAGGAAACCCTGTCGCGGCAGCTGATTCCCTCTACTTCACATCTGTTGCCAAGTCAGAAGAACCTTCTTCCTACAAGATGGGCCATATGCTCTACGCCACAGCAATGAAGGATCTCCCTGTAAAAGAAGTCTCCTTCTCCGACATCCATGACTACAGAGTAGCCTCTGTACTCAGGCAGCAGGAAGAAGCCTTGTCCGGAAACGCTTCTCCCTTAACTGAAACAACGTCGCAGACGACTTTCTCCCAGCCTCGGAAATTCAGGAGAGGCCTTCCGAAAATCCATTCCTGGGCACCCTTGTTCTTCGACTATGACAACCTTGAGTCTATAAGCGGAGATGACTACTACAAGTCAGCTTCCCTCGGCGCAACGGTACTGTTCCAGAACCTGACCGGAGACGGTTATGGTTTCATCGGTTACAGCGCCCATGAAGACCCGTATGGCGGAGGCTGGAGGAATTCCGGTCATTTCAAGTACATCTACACAGGCCTGATGCCTGTCTTTGAAGTGTCCGCCAGTTTCGGAGACAGGGCCGCAAGGACCCTTGGAAGGATCCGCCGCACTAATGCTGAAACCAAGACAACGTCATTCTTCACTTCGGGAACCAACATGGAAACTCCGTTCCTGGAAGGACAGGTCAGGGTCTATCTCCCTGTCAACCTTTCTTCAGGAGGAATCTCCAGGGGAATAGTCCCCCAAGTAAAGTATAATTTATCGAACGATGTTTTCTGCGACCGGATAAGCATCCAGGAAATCGTCACAGAAAAAGGAAAGAAGGTCGTTAAAGAGATTGGATCGGTCAATGGAGACCTTTCTTCAAATTTTTCGACTTTGGACCTTTCCATCCGTGGGTACATCATGAGAAGCGCGGCTTCTTCACAGGTCTATCCCAGGCTTGGCATCGGCGCAGAGGCCGGATTGCGATTCAGGCCAAGGCTTTCCAATTCTTTCGCTCCTACGGCCTATCTCTACACCTATGCCTACCTGCCGGGACTTCTTGAAGACCACGGAATCAGGCTTACTGCCACAGCCGGGAAGGACCTTGGAGGAGGGATTTACAGTTTCCCGGAGACTTCAGCTTCTTTCATCCCAAGAGGTTTCGTGGACTCGAATCTCCGCTCTGTCAGCAATTCTTTCTGTCCTTCAAAGTACAAACTTTCCTTCGACTACGCCGCCCCCCTTCTCTATCTTGACTGGGCAGGACTGTCTCCGATGGCTTACATTAAGACCGTGACCGTTTCGCCCTTCGCTGATTTTGCCTTCCAGGAATCAAGAAGGTTCGACAACCAGCACAAAAGGATAAATGGTTCCTTTTCAGAGAGAATGTACAGCGTCGGTGTCGATCTTACCTTCAAGCTTGGCAACTTCTTCTGGCTGCCCTATGATTCTTCAATCGGTGTAAGGTACGCCTACAATGGATGGTCCGCCTTGAACAATCTGCCAGTATCGGGACTGGAACACCACTATTTCGGAAGCATATTCAAAGTTTCTATATAATTTTTCCTATATTTGCCTATTCGTAAACCATTTTACTATTTTTTCAATGGAAAAAGGCAAATCCGTTCCAGCATTCTGGAGCAAGGAAGACTGGCAAGCTATCTGGATTGGATTCATTATCATCCTTCTGGCTTGCATAGCCGTTTTGACAAAGGCATTCGACCTTTCTGCTGTTAAATTCTCAACCTGGGCCGTCGGCGAAGCTGCGGCTACCAAGGCCGTTCCTCTGGCTGAACAACTCGGGTCATGGGTTTTCTGGCGGAAACTCATCGTAACGGTCCTCGTGCTTGGAACTTTGTTCACAATTGGGGTTAAACTCCAGGGAGAGAGTGTGAAAAAGTACATTCCAGCATTTCTCGGGCTTTTCGTCATTGCTCTCATAGTCCGCTTTGTCAGTGCAGAATTCACTCTTAACCGCTATCTTGAGTGGGCCTTCTGGGCTTTGTTGATCGGTCTGCTCATTTCTAACACCGTAGGTGTTCCAGACTGGCTGAAGCCGGCAATCAAGACAGAGTTCTACATCAAGACCGGACTTGTGATCATGGGATTCTCTGTCTTGTTCTCCAACATCGCCAAGTTCGGCCTCTATGGCCTTGGCATCGCCTGGATCGTAACCCCTATAGTCATCCTCTTCATGTGGTGGCTGGGAACAAAGGTCTTCAAGATGGATAACAAACCCCTGGTGATCACACTTGCCTCCGCGACTTCAGTTTGTGGAACATCAGCCGCTATCGCCACCGGAGCAGCTTCCGGCGCCAAAAAGAATGACCTTTCGATCGCTATTTCGATTTCCATCATATTCACTATCCTCATGATGGTTTTCGAACCGATGATCATCAAGGCTGCCGGAATGAACCAGCTCATGGGTGGTGCCCTGATCGGAGGTACCGTTGATTCGACCGGAGCTGTCGTTCTTGCCGGTAATGCCCTGGGACCCGAGGCTGAACAGGCCGCTGTCCTTGTAAAAAGCATTCAGAACATCCTGATCGGATTCATCGCTTTCTTCGTTGCAATCTTCTTTGCTACCAGGGTTGACAGGAATTCCGAGAAGAAAGTCGGTGCCGGAGAGATATGGACCCGCTTCCCCAAGTTTATCCTTGGTTTCTTCGCTGCGTCCCTGATCGCTTCCTTCATCATCCAGCCCCTCTGCGGCAGCAGTGCAGTCAAGGAGATCAACGGCGTTCTCGACCAGTACAAGAACTGGGCTTTCGTCCTTGCTTTCACAAGCATCGGACTTGACACTAACTTCAAGGAGATAGTAAAGCAGATGCAGGGAGGCAAGGTTCTCTGGCTCTACATCATCGGTCAGACCTTCAACATCGCCCTCACTCTCTTTGCCGTCTGGTTCCTCCTCTCCGGAGTTGTCTTCGACGTGCCCGTCCTCGACCTCTATAAGTAGTGGGAATCAACCGGGAGAAAATAACCAAAGTGGTCACTATCCTTGTGGTTGTGGCCATTTTGGTTTGTGCCTTGTGGATCATGGCAAACAAGCTTGGGTTGGCCCCTGGCTATGATTTCGGAGCCGGGGCCTACTACTATGCCGACATACCTGGCTACGAAGAGATCTTCAGGGATGACGTCTACAAGACAAACGTTCCCTATTGGGTACATGTCGTCCTGTTCCTTTGTTGGGGATGGCTCATGTACCGCCTGTGGATTTGGATTGACAAAAGGAAATAGATGGAAAGCAAGCTTAAGGTGACGTGTCCGTCCTGCGGACATGCTCATGAAACGACAACCTACCCTGGCATCAATGTCGGAGAGTCCCCTGAACTGAAAGCAAGGGTTAAGGACGGCTCCCTATTCATCTGGGAATGCCCTCACTGCGGGGCAAGGAACCTTGCCCGCTACCAGACCATCTACCACGATCCTGACCAAAGGCTGATGATCTGGCTGCTTCCAGAAGGCTCATTGCCCGAAGAACAGCGAAAGTTGCTGGAATCAAGGCTTTCGGGAATATCCGACACCCTTGACGGGTACGTCCTCAGGAGAGTCGGAGATGTCGGCTCGCTGATCGAGAAAGTCAACATCTTTGATGCTGGCCTTGACGACATGGTGATCGAGATGAGCAAATACGTCACAAAGATGGAACTAGCCCAGAAGGCTGAGGGAAAGGACATTATGGATGCTCCTTTCAAATTCTTCAGGATGGAAGGCCCGGACAATGATATCTCTTTCAGCTACCCGAAAGACGGCGCCATGCATGGCGCACAGATCGGGTTCAATGTCTATGAAGACTGCGCCGGAATCCTTCGGCGCAATCCCTCGATAAAGCCTTCCGGGGCCTTCCCGGTCGTGGACCAGGACCTTATAGGAAGGTTCTTCCGTTAGTCGAGAACAGGAGAGATAATCTCTCCGGGCATCGAAAGGATGCCTTTTGAATCTATCTTCAGCTTGGTGTTGATGTAGAGGCTCCTCGGATACATCGTGGAGTCATTGTAATGAGCGTGGAACACGTACATCATGTGCCCTGCCTTGTCATGGAACGGAGCTCCGTGTCCGATTCCGACGAGGTTGCCGGTGTTGGGGAACCCACGCTTGAAGACAGGGTTGCCTTCGAATTTCTTCCACGGCCCAAGAGGTGACGGTGCCGTGGCATAGCCGACGGCATATTCATGGCTCCTGGTGTGATTTGCGGAATATATCATGTAGTATTCCTTCCCTACCTTGAACACCGACGGGCCTTCGGTAACCTTTGCGTCCTGCAATTCCCATTCATCGGTAGCGCTGATACACTCGGTCAATGTCTCTTCCTTTATCCGCGTCAGTCCGGCGTCCATCTCGGCCGACCAGATCACGTTCCCTCCGGTGAAGCGGACGAAATAAAGATAGGGCGTGCCATCTTCATCGATGAACAAAGACGTGTCTATTCCCTTTTCTTCCCTTATCGGTCTTATTTCATCCTGGACGAAAGGTCCCTCCGGATTGTCTGCAGTGGCCACGCAGATGTGCTCTTCCGAGGAATAGAAGAGGAAGAAACGACCTTGAGATTCCACGTAGTAGACTTCCGGAGCCCAGAATTGTTTCGTACCCCAGACTTTGTCCAGGTCAAGGGCAATCCCTCCTTGCTTCCAATGCCTGAGGTCCTGGGACGTGTAGATCCTGAAGCCGGGTTCCCCCGTTCCGTAGGCATAATATGTCCCTTCGTGAAGAAGGATGAAAGGATCCGCCAACGGGAGCTGGGATGTTGGAATCTCGCTGATCTCTGTCTTGCAGGATGACAGCAAGGCCAGGATGGAGAAAAAGAGTATTATCCGTCTTGTCATGGCTATTGTTTTAAAGTGGGTTTATCTTCTTACAAATATATGCAAACATAAGGATTTGTTTTTCTGTTTTTTGATCCTGTTTTTCCGTTTCTTTTGATTTTTGCCGTTTTTACGGGCCATATTGCAACTCGCCATGACATTGACGACCATCATAATCTGCTCTTGCCTCAGCCTTGCTCCAGGACACACCGGACAAGACTCGCTGCTTGTCCTTTTCTGGAACCTTGAGAATTTCTTCGACTGGAAAAGGGATTCAACCCTTGGCAACCCTTCGGAAGCGAGCTTTACCCCACAGGGGCAGAGACATTGGACCAGGACGAAGTTCATGAGGAAATGTGACGCTGTCAGCAAGGCTGTCTTCTGGATCGCAGGTCAAGAAGGGCGGCTCCCTGATGTGATTGGCCTGGCTGAGATAGAAAACGCCTTCGTACTGAGACGCCTGCTGGAATGGACGGCTTTGAAGAAGGCCGGTTATCATCCCGTACACTTTGATTCCCCGGACCCGAGGGGAATTGACGTGGCCCTGCTTTACCGTGGGAAAGTCCTTCAACTGGTCAATGCAAAACCCGTCCCTGTAGAAGACAAAAGGAATAAACAGAACTTCCGGACAAGAGATATCCTTCTGGCAGAATTCATGTTCGGGAAAGATGAGCGCATCGCTTTCCTTGTCAACCATCATCCTTCAAAGTATGGCGGGAATTCTTCCGGGAAAAGGAAAACAGCCATGGAAACCCTTTCGTCCGCTACAGACTCGCTTTTTAAGGCCGGTTTTGAAAGGATAGTAGCCATGGGAGACTTCAACGACACGCCTCCATCCACGGAAGGATATTCACGGAAGATGGTCAATCTGGCAGCCCCTCTTGCAAAAAAGGGAGAAGGATCGATCAAGTTCCAGGGCCGGTGGGAGATGATCGACATGTTTTTCGTCTCAGAAAGTATCGTGAAGAGGAACGTTTCTGTAAAGATGACGGTTGCAAAAGTTCCTTTCCTGATGGTCCGCGATAATGCCTATGCCGGAGAAAAACCCTTCCGCACCTTCTCCGGTCCGAGGTATTCGGGAGGAGTGAGCGATCATTGCCCGATTGTGCTTATGATTCAATAATTATTTATTATTTTTGTAAGAATGGAGTAAGCACATTGTAATTAAATCACATAGTTTATGGAAATGAAAACCAGAATTGAAGAGAAGTTCACCACTCTCTTTGGAACAGGAGGTGAAATGTACGCTTCCGCAGGAAGGATAAACCTGATCGGCGAGCACACCGACTACAATGGTGGTTATGTCTTCCCGGGGGCCATCGACTGCGGCATCATGGCCAAGATAAAGGTCAACGGGACAAAGAAAGTGAAGGCTTTTTCTCTTGACTACGACGAATACGTGGAATTCGGGCTTGAGGAAGAGGACAAGCCGTTGCAGCAGTGGGCAAGGTACATTTTCGGTGTCTGCAGGGAGACTATCAAACGCGGTGGAAAAGTTGAAGGATTCGACTGTGTTTTCGCAGGTGACGTTCCTCTCGGAGCCGGTCTTTCCTCATCTGCCGCCCTTGAAAGCACCTTCGCATTTGCCATAAATGAAATCTTTGACAACAAGATAGACAAGTTTGAACTTGCAAAGATTGGTCAGAGCACAGAGCACAACTACTGCGGAGTGAAATGTGGAATCATGGATCAGTTCGCCTCTATCTTCGGAAAGAGCGGGAGTCTCATCCGCCTCAACTGCAAGACATTGGAGTACAAGTACTATCCGTTCGATCCCAGGGGTTACCAGGTCGTCCTGATTGATTCTTGCGTGAAGCATGAACTTGCTTCTTCCGCTTACAACAAGAGGCGCGAGTCCTGCGAGAATGCAGCTGCCGCCATCAGGAAAAACCACCCCGAAGTCGAGTTCCTCAGCGATGCAAAGAGGGTGTGGCTCGAAGAAGTCCGCGACCAGATTCCAGAGGAAGATTTCCTCAGGGCTGAATATGTCATCGGTGAAGTCCAGAGGGTCCTGGATGTCTGCGATGCCCTGGAGAGGGGTGATTACGAGACTGTCGGCGAAATGATGTACCAGACCCATTTCGGACTGAGCAAACTCTATGAGGTGAGCTGCCCTGAGCTGGACTTCCTCAACAAGCTGGCCCGCAAATGCGATGTCACCGGATCCCGCGTCATGGGTGGTGGTTTCGGAGGCTGCACCATCAACCTTGTCAAGGACGATCTGTATTATAACTTCGTGTCCGCCGTCGAGGAGCAGTTCCCTGAAAAGTTCGGCCACCCGGTCAAGATCTATGATGTCGTGATCAGCGATGGTGCAAGGAAGATCAGCTAAGAAGGTCGACCATGTCTCTTAAATGTGGAATAGTGGGACTTCCCAATGTTGGGAAGTCCACTTTGTTCAACTGTGTGAGTTCCGGAAAGGCCCAGAGCGCCAATTTCCCATTCTGCACCATAGAGCCCAACCTGGGCTCCACCAACGTTCCTGACAAGAGGCTTGAGGTCCTTGCCGACATGTGCAAGCCCAAGAGCGTCGTGCCCGCCACTGTGGACATAGTGGACATCGCCGGGCTTGTCAAAGGCGCCAGCCATGGCGAAGGGCTTGGAAACCAGTTTCTTGCGAATATCCGTGAAACCGATGCTATCCTGCATGTCCTTAGGTGCTTCGATGACGAAAACGTGGTTCATGTGGACGGGAACGTCGACCCGGTCAGGGACAAGGAAGTCGTGGACATGGAACTCCAGATAAAGGACCTTGAGACCGTTGAATCACGGCTTGCAAAGGCAACCAAGCAAGCCACGACAGGAGGCGACAAGGAAGCTAGGAAACTGGTGGAGCTTCTCAAGCGCTACAAGGAGGCCCTGGAGCAGGGTAAGTCATGCCGTACGGTTGAACCGGCCAACGAAGAAGAGGCCGCGATGGCCAAGGACCTCTATCTCCTGACAAACAAGCCGGTAATGTATGTCTGCAACGTGGATGATGCTTCCGCCGTGAACGGAAACCGTTACGTCGATGCCGTCAGGGAGGCTGTCAAGGACGAGAATGCAGAGATCCTGGTGATTTCAGCGAAGACTGAGTCCGAAATCGCCGAGATGGACAGCTATGAGGACAGGCAGATGTTCCTGGAAGAAATGGGGCTCGAAGAGTCCGGTGTCGTCAGGCTCATCCAAGGGGCATACCACCTGCTCGGACTCCAGACTTTCTTCACGGCAGGAGCCGACGAATGTCGGGCCTGGACCATCCACAAGGGCGACAAGGCGCCCAAAGCCGCAGGAGTCATCCACACGGACTTCGAAAAAGGCTTCATAAGGGCCGAAGTCATCAAGTACGAGGACTATGTAACCTTGGGAAGCGAAAGTGCTGCCAGGGCCGCAGGAAAGCTTGCTACGGAGGGAAAGGAATATGTCGTCCAGGACGGCGACATCATGCACTTCCTCTTCAACGTCTGAAACCTGGTTCAATCCAAAGAAACAGAAGCCGGCCACCATTGTGACCGACCTCTTTGTCTTTCGTGGGCATATTCCTAGAAGAACCTTGCCCTGTTGTCCTTGACATCGGCATCCTGCATCATGACAGGAAGGATCAGCTGGGACGCATAGTTGTTCATCTGGAGAGCGTTGCTCTTGGCATCGTCCTCAGTGTAGAAGGACTGCATCTCGCGAGAGTTGACCTTGAACACGTAAGTTCCGATCGAACCGGCGACGGGTCCGGAAATCACACCTTCGGGAGCGACTGAAGCCGCACCGATGAACTTGGGATCAAGTCCCTGGCCGTTCATTGTAGCGAACCTGACATCAACGCCCTGGCTGACCACGCTGTGAAGAGTGTCGGCGATAACCTGAAGGTCTGTCAGACCGGCGATCTTGGCTGCGATTTCGTCTGCGCTCTTCTGGCTTTCCTTTTCGCTGTAGAGTCTCTGGCGGATGACATCGCTGACTTCAGGAATCGAAGCAATGCCTTCCTTGTGGATACCCTTGACGGTAGCGATGAAGAAATAGTTGTTGTTGACGGTGATGATAGGGGAAACCTTGCCTACCTTGTTGTCAAAGACCCACCTTGTGACTTCCTTGGCCTGGTCTACACCGCCGTAGCTGGAAGTGCTCTCTAGCACACCGTTCATGGGGTGTGAATAAGTACCGCAAGAATCGACTGCAGCCTGGTAGTTGGCGTAGCTTCCGGCTGCCAGCTTGGCAAACTTGCTGGCCTTGGAATAGTAGTCGTTGAATGTCTCGCCGCTGGCAAGAGCGGTCTTCTCGAAAATAGCCACCTGCTTCTTGGCAATGGGAGCGGTCCTCTTGGTAACCTCCACCACATGGGTACCGTACTGGGTTTTGAGCTTGAATGGCTTGCCGACCTGTGAAGTAAGGACGGACTCCATTCCGGGAATCATGTAATTCTGGGTCATCCAGCCGATATTGCCCTGCTCGCCGTCTGCTGCGGACTGGGTGTCTGCTGAATATGTGGCAGCAAGGTTGGAGAAGCTCTCTCCCTTTCCAAGGACACCGAGGAGGCTGTCTGCCTGGAAGTCGGCATTGGTTCCACGGAGAAGGATGTGCTTGACATAGACGGAATCAGGAACCTGTCCGGTTGCCATGATCCTCGCTGCAAAGAACTTGTTGGCGTTGAGATCGGAAACTATAGGGGAAGTTCCGTCGGAGTTGCCGAAAACGAAGGTGTTGATGTCGGAATTGACGACATTGAGTTCTCCGTCCTTGTACCAGCGCTCGTCAAGAGCCCTTTCCGAATTCTTGGCAAGAAAAGACTTGACTCCGTCGGTTGTGCAGAATTCTTCGTAAAGGTTGTCCATTGACTCCCTGGTGGCTGCAATGTCAGCGTCTGAAGGCTTGACCTCATAGACTACATACTCCATGTCCCTGGAAGCGTTCTGCCTGAACAGGTCCTTATGGTCATCATAGAACTTCTTGATCTCTGCATCGGAAACCTTGATGGTAGTGTCAGGAGCATACCCGATAGGAACCATGACGAAATCAACATTGGTTGTGTTGTTGTTCTCGGCAATGGCCCTCTTGAGCATCAAGGGGTTCTGGAAGTTGCTGTTGTTGAAGAGTGCACCGTACTTGGCATAGAACTGCTGGGTGTTGACAGAATTCTGGATGTAGTTCCAGAAAGCCCTGAGCCTACCCGTTCCATCCTGGGAAGCGCTGGTCGCAAGATTCTGCACAGCGGTCTTTGAGAAATTCCCGTTTTCATCCATGAAAGCAGGATTCTGGGAGATCACAGGAGAAATCATGTCTCCGGCAAGGAGTTCCCTCATTTCATCTTTTCCAACCTTGATTCCGGCTTCTTTTGCCTTCTTGGTGAAAAGATACCTGTCCACGAGATTCTGCCATGCGGCATTGCGGATCTGCTCCTGCTGCTGCTCGTTCTGGGCGGTGGAGCCGGTAACCATCTCGTTGATAGTGGTGAAATTCTCGATGTCCTGCTGGAAGTCCGTATAAGAAACGGCCTTGCCATTGATTTCACCTACATTGTTCTTTGAAGACATCAGCTGGATTGCCGACTCAAGGGTACTCGGATCGACAATGAATGACAGGAGGGCCAGTGCGATGATGATAGACACCGCAAGGCCGGCCTTTTCGCGAGTTTTTTGAAGAATCGCCATTGTGTATTGTTTTATTCTATAATTTCCTACAAATAGGTATTGGGGTGCGAAGATAGTGATTTTTATTCAATTAATCATCTTTTTTTAAGCAAAGGGCCTATAAAGTTGACCGAATCTATCACTACCCTGGCAGTATCCTGGATGACATAGACATAGCTGTTGAACGGCCTGTAGAGGATGGCGTTCCTCGCCATCTCGTCGGACCTCATTCCGTAGCCTTGCATGAAATCGTCTATGGTGAACATCCTTACATAGCAGTCCGTGTAGATTTCTCCGGCCGACTGGTCCCAGTAGAGGGTGTCGGTCTCAAGAGTCTGCTGTTTCATGATGTTCTGGACAGTCACGTTGCCGAAGGCTGACCAGTATTCCTCTTTCTTTTTCTTGCTCTTGTAATGTTTGGCATTGTTGGAATGCAGCACCGTTTCCAGCATGTCTTCCTCTGAATATGCAAAGACATGCAGCCCTTTCGGGAAGAGCTCGTAAGAACAGCTGTCGTTGTCGTATCTTTCCATTACGTCCGCCTCGACCCTCATCTTCAGTCTGCCGTTGTTCGTCTGCACCATGAAAAGACTGTCAACGGTCTGAACGGGCGTATCGCCCAGGTCGAGGGCCTCCGCTTCGGACAATTTTCCGGAACATGAATATACGACGAAAGCAACCGCTAGTGCGGTTGCAATCGTCATAAGGGTATTTCCGAAAAGTTTCAAGAGGGTTTATCTCTGAGTCCTGACGGTAGTTGTAGCACGCATACCTCCGCAGCTGACGGTGTAGGACTGGCCGTCCACGACATCGTACATGAAAGCTTCAGCCTTCTGAGGATAGTAGCTGCTGTAAGTTCCGATGAGCTTGTTGCAGTCTGAAGTGAGGGACTCGTCAGCTGCCTTGGCTTTCTGGAGATAGTCGACGGCAACCCAGTAGTTGGCCCTTCTTTCAACCTCGTTTCCTCCGCACCTGGTAGAACCCCAGATGGTTCCGATGAGGTAGTAAGCCTTGCCCTGGTTGGCTTCGTTGAGTTCAGCAGACTTCCTGGCGGCATCGAATGCCTTTCCGTTCATTCCGGCCTTGAGAGCATAGGTAGCAAGTTCAAGCTGGTAGTCGGAGGCTGTCTGAGTGTCCAGTCCGCTGAATGAAGCGGCCTCTTCGAGGTACTTGATAGCGGTTGAAGCCTCGTCATTTGCTGCATGGAGCTTGTAGAGATAATAGGCTGATGCTGCAGAAGGTTCGTTCTTGTGCATCTTGGTAACAGCCTGGAGGAACAGGTCGTTGTTCTGGCAACCCTCGGTGGAGCCGAGCATCTTGACGATGTTGGTAATAAGTTCCATGTTGTCAGGATCGGCCTCGTAACGAGGAGTGAAGAGGGAAATCAGGTTGTCGCAGCTCGCCACCTGGCTGGTGATGAACAGGCCTTCGATGTCGGACTTTGTCTTGGTGACAGTCTCGTCCTGCTCGGCCTTTCCAAGCAGTGCAATGGCATTCTGGTAGGTGTTGATGACATCCTCCGCTCCAAGTTTCTCACTCTTGAAGAGCTCAATCGCTGAATTGAGGTTCAGGAGGAGAAGGCTGGGTTTGGTTTTCTCCTGGTTGGCTTCTATGATGCCGGCAAGGCCATCATAGATGTCCTTCGGATCCTTGTAGAACTGGGTGATGTACTGACCTTTGGTGTTCATCGCAGCGACAGCATACTTGGGATAATACTGCGCCCTGAGGTCATTCAGGAGCAGCAATGAATCAACCATCGCCTTACGCTGTGCGGCGTCCTTGGTCTTGTTTATCTCCCTGCCGAGGAGAGTCATGCCATTCAGCAACATATTCTGGCTTGCCGTAGGAGGGCAGAGCTTTATGGCTTTCCTCCAGGAAGGAACAGCCTCATCATAATTCTTCTGCTTGTAGTACTCCTGATAGTAAGACAGATACTTGATGCATTCGGCACTGTCAGCTCCATATTTTCCCTGAGCGGAAACTTTCAAGCCGAAAGCTGACATCGCAAAAGCTAGCAGTACTAGAGTAATCTTTTTCATGGTCTTGTGTTTTTTCAAATTATTCGTATCTCGTCTTTATGAACCAAATATCAAAGATATTGATTCCTATGTTGAAATTAACGTATCTTTCCCTTATCAAATCGCCGGTCTTGGTACCCCTCTGGCCTATGTCCACACCTACCGTGACTCCGTTGCTCCATCGTGACACTGGAATCGTAGCTCCAAAAGTCAGACCAAATGCGTTCAAGTCCATTCCATTTATCTTGCAATAGGCTTGATCCCAATAAACTCCGGCCCTGTAGGTAAGCCTTTTCAGATAGTACCTGATGTCATTCCTGTTCGGAACAATGGAGAATCCTGCCCTGAGAGACTGTGATGTGGAAGCACTGAAAACAGCATTGCCCACATTGGCGAATCCGAGTTCCTTGTCCATTCCGGAGGATGTCCAGTCAGACCTGATATAGTTGATTTCGGCCGTCCATTTGTCAGAACCTTTGAGGGCGATTCCGATTCCTGCTTCACTGGCAAGCTTCACCCTGCCGCGTCCTAACATGTCAGTGTAAGTCCTTGGTGCAGGGGTTGAATCGTTGATCGAGGATATCGTCTGGATTTCGAACCTGTCAACCTTTCCTGTAAGATTGGATTTCAACTTGTAGGTTGCACCGACGACTGCTGAAACCTTGTCCGACAGCGGAACCTCATACTGTACACCCAACTTGACATTGTTGGCATGAAGAAGCATGTCGTAACCGCTGCTGATGCTTCTGAAGGAGGTGTTCACCATCGTGAAATCATTGTCCTTGCTGATGTTTCCGAAGATGTGCTGGATCTCTCCTCCAACGGAAAAGCCTTTGAATACGGTAAAGCCGCCTCCAAGGAACAAGTTGGTGAGTCCGCCGGATCCTTGTATGGTGTTGAGAAGCGATCCTGTCTGCGCAATCACGCTCTGATCGGTCTCCCATGAAATGACCTTATAGCCTAGGTCGCTGTAGGGAGCGAAACCACCATACATGGCAAAAGATTTCCAGACAGGGAAAGAGAGTGCAATGTTGTTTATGTTGAAGATGTTGTTGGAACTGTGCATGTCCCTCTGGGCATAATACCTATTTCCCTGGACAATGCTGAAGTCCATCATGAATGACTGCTTTTCCCTTTCCGTAACGGCGGCGGGATTAAGGACATTCATGTATCTCTTGTCTCGGGTAGCTATTCCAACTCCTCCCATGCTCCTGTTATAAGCAGAACCGAACCTTGAGATGTCTCCGATTCCGTACATGGAGTACGGGGAATATGCATTATAAGCCTCATTCTGAGCCCCCGCAAAAAGGGAACAGAATGAAAGCGCAGCTATCAGGAGTATTTTCTCAAAAATTCCTTTCCGCATAGTCGTCAGCTATTAAGGCCAACCCCATCAACACCAGGTTGCAGACTACAAAGATGGAGTTTTTCATTCTTTTTGCAAAATATAACGCGTCTCCTCCGGTAAAAACAGCTATTTTTTCCGGAAACTCGGACAAGTAGCCTTGTATTTCAAACATTATGCCGCCTATCACTCCGGATTCAATTGAAGAAACGAGTGAATCGCCTGCAAGAGTGGTTTCTGAGGGAGTATTCACGAGAGGAAGCGTCCTTGAATACCTGTTCAAAGCCTTGAACCTTGTACGACATCCAAGAGAGATGTTTCCTCCTGAGTAATTGCCTTCATCATCAGTCATATCGACAGTCAATGTCGTTCCGAAGTCGAAAACCATGGAACCCTTTCCTTTGAAAAGATGCCTGCTTGCAATCACCGAAGCAGCCCTGTCAGGGGAAAGATATTCAGGAAGGGAATATGACTTTACGGTCCCTGTGTGGCAGGAGTCCATAAGGACAAGTACTCCGCATGCCGACCGGAGTCTATCCTCTTCCCTCTGCCCAACTTTTATTGTTGAAGAAACTACCATGACGGAAGGTTTTTCCTTCTCTACCAGAGATTCGATGAAATCGAACATCTTTTCACCCTGGTAACGGAATGTCTTCCCTAGAGTCAGACCCTCCGACCAGGCAGCTTTCAAGGCAGTGTTTCCTATTTCAACCAACAGATTTGGCATAGATACCGGTAAAACGACAAACTTTCAAATTTAGCAATTTTATTGTAATTTCTTCAGCGTGGCAAGCGCCTTTTGAAGACTGTCCATTCCCCTTGAGACAATCTTCAGCTTGCCTTCAGTTTGCTTAAGGTTGAACAAACTGTCGTTGGCATTTATTCTCATAAGCATGTTAGAGAAGACCTTTGTCTTATAGTAGGGAGACATCGGATTCGAAATGAAGAACATTATCATCATCCCGTTCTTTATAATTATCTTCTCGAATCCTAGCTTCGACCCAAGGTTCCTTATCTTGACAACATCGAAAAGATTGGCAGTTTCCTGCGGCATGTCGCCGAAACGATCTGTCATCTCCACCTTTGCCCTGTCGATTTCCTTGTCTCCTGACATGCTGTCAAGTTTCTTGTAGATCCGGATCTTTTCAGCCGTGATGTCTATGTAAGAATCCGGTATCATGGCAGGTTGGTCAGTTTCAATGGTACATTCTACCAGAGCCTGTTCCTCTTCTTTCCTGGTCACTATTCCGGTTTCAACTCCCAATTCTTCCATAGCCTCGGCTAGGATCTTCTGGTAGGTCTCATAACCCATGTCCATTATGAAACCACTTTGTTCTGCTCCAAGGAGATTGCCGGCACCCCTGATGTCAAGGTCCTGCATGGCAATGTTGAAACCACTTCCTAAGTCGGAAAACTCTTCAATGGCCTTCAACCTTCTCCTTGCATCATCGGTTATGGACACAAGAGGAGGCACTATAAGGTAACAGAAAGCTTTCCTGTTCGATCTTCCAACCCTTCCCCTGAGCTGATGCAGGTCGCTGAGTCCGATGTTCTGGGCCTGGTTTATTATTATAGTGTTGGCATTGGGGATGTCAAGCCCGTTTTCTATGATCGTAGTGCACAGAAGCATGTCATAATCACCCCTTATGAAATCCAACATCCTGTTTTCAAGTTCCTTTGACTCCATCTGACCGTGGGCAACACAGATCTTCATGTCGGGAACCAACCTGTGAAGAATCTCATAGATGGAACTCAGTTCTTCAACCTTGTTGTGAAGGAAGAAAATCTGTCCGCCTCTGTTCAACTCATAGTTTATGATGCTCTTTATCTCGTTTTCATCAAACAGGATAATCTCCGTCTGGGTTGGAATCCGGTTTGGAGGAGGAGTGTTTATTATCGACAGGTCCCTGGCTCCAAGCAAAGAGAACTGCAGGGTCCTTGGTATCGGGGTGGCCGTCAGGGTCAATGTGTCCACTGAAGACTTCAACTGTCTCAACCTTTCCTTTGCTGAGACACCGAATTTCTGTTCCTCATCAATGACCAGCAAGCCAAGATCCTTGAATTCAAATCCTTTACCAAGCATCTTGTGGGTTCCTATCACTATGTCCAGGGAACCATCCTTCAGCCTGTTCTTTATGTCGTTTATTTCCTTTGTGCTCCTAAGCCTGCTTATGTAGTCAATCGTACAAGGGAAATCCTTCAGTCTTGACGAGAATGTAGTGAAATGCTGAAGGGAAAGGATAGTGGTAGGAACAAGCACGGCAACTTGTTTTCCGTCTGTGACAGCCTTGAATGCTGCCCTTATTGCAATCTCCGTCTTTCCAAAACCCACATCCCCGCAAATAAGCCTGTCCATGGGGCTGGAATCCTCCATATCCCTCTTTACGGCCTTTGTTGCGCTTTCCTGATCAGGAGTGTCTTCATACATGAATGAAGATTCCAGCTCTTCCTGAAGGTAAGTGTCAGGAGAAAAAGAAAAACCTTGTGAAGCCTTTCGTTTAGCATAAAGCTGGATAAGATCCTTGGCTATGTCCTTGATCTTGGATTTTGCACTTGTCTTCAGGGTTATCCAGGACTTTGATCCGAGTTTGTTGATTTTCGGCGGGATCCCATCCTTGGACCTGAACCGTGAAATCTTGTTAAGGGAATGGACAGAAACGAACACCACGTCTCCATCCTTGTACATGATCTTCACTACTTCATGCATCCTTCCCTTGTCGTCTTTCATCCTGACAAGACCTCCGAACACTCCCACTCCATGATCTATGTGGACCACATAATCTCCAATGTTGAAAGCTGTCAAGTCATTCAGGGTCAGCTGCTCGCTCTTTTCTACAGTCCTTCTTATGCTTACCCTGTGAAAACGGTCGAATATCTCATGGTCCGAGTAGCAGCAGACCTTATCTTCATTGTCGATGAATCCGGAATGGATGTTCTTGCCGGCCACGAATTCAGGCACCAGTCCTTTATATTCAGTCAAGATAGACTTCAATCTTTCTATCTGGGACTTTTTTTCACTGAATATGTAAACTTTGTAGCCTCTTTCTATGTTCTGACGGATGTCTGCTGACAACAATTCGAAATTCTTGTTGAAAGCCGGCTGCGGAGCTATGCTGAATTTAATTACTTCATCATTGTCGACTTCAAGAGGAACATCCAGGAAAACCTTTTTGAAACCATCAAGTTCCTTGAAGAACTCCTCCTTCCTGTACATATCCGAAGAATCCGCCCAGACTACTGTCCCTTCAGGAAAAAGTCCGGACACACTCATTCCCTCGTCTTCATTATCTTCAGAAGCCAAGTCAGGGAATATCTCTACCTCGTCTCTTTCTTCCTTGGAAAGCTGGGTATTACTGTCGAAAACATGGATTTTCTCCACTTCGTCTCCAAAGAAAGAAATCCTGAAAGGATGGTTATATGAATATGAGAAAATGTCAATTATGGATCCCCTGACGCTGAACTGACCCGGAGCCGAGACAAAATCAACCTTTTCAAATCCTTGAAGTACAAGGATCTCCTTTATCTTATCATGGGATATGTCCTGTCCCACCTTTATCTTTAATAAGGAATGACTTATTTCCGAAGGTAAAGGAACCTTTTCTTTCAATGCATCAGGATAAGTCACAATGAAAAGTCTTCCGGAATTATCCTTGTTCGACATCAGTTTCCCTATTGCCGATGTCCTCTGGACTCCAACCGACGACTTGTAGTTGCTCCTTTCGATGGCTTTCCCGCTGTCAGGAAGATAGAAGACTATGTCGCCTTCCACTTGTCCATAGATGTCAGCTGCACAGTATTCTGCACTGTCCCTGTCAGGGAGGATCACGATATGGGTTCCTTTGCTGGCAACGTTACACAACACAAACCACCTGGCAGAAAGAAAGAGTCCCTTGCAGTAAACTTCCTTCCTTTCTGCTATCTGCTCACCCAACCGGGCGCATGAATCCGAACTTATCAACATAAATACGAAGAAGGTGTGTAAACACTGTTGATAATTTGTTTATTCGTACAAAAGAGTGTTGATTTCTGTAAAAGCAGTTTTTTTCAACATCCTAATAAAAGATTTCCTACACTCAAGTTTTGATGAAATAAACTTTTATTTAATTGTTTTTCAATAGTTTATTAAGTTATCAACTTATCAACAGCACAAACAAAACCATCCATTCATATAAAAATAAATCAATATATTTGTATAGACTAAATATCTATCTGATGACAGAATTCGATCCGCGTAATACAAACGCTGACAAAGATAAGGATTTGGACGGAATTATAAGGCCTCAGGAACTGGAAGATTTCACAGGCCAGAAGGAGATCGTGTCCAACCTTAACGTTTACATCAAGGCTGCCAGGATGAGGGGAGAAGCTCTTGACCATGTCCTTTTCCATGGTCCTCCCGGCCTTGGAAAAACCACATTGGCACATATCATAGCCAATGAGATGGGAGTAAACATGAAGATAACCTCTGGACCGGTACTCAGCAAGCCGGGAGACCTGGCGGGACTCCTTACATCACTCGAGACTGGCGACGTCCTTTTCATTGATGAGATCCACAGGCTTTCTCCCGAAGTGGAAGAGTACCTCTATTCCGCAATGGAGGATTATGTAATCGACATAATGATTGACAAGGGGCCAGGAGCCAGGTCGGTAAGGATTTCGCTCAATCCTTTCACCCTTGTCGGTGCTACCACCCGGAGCGGACTTCTGACTGCACCGTTGAGGGAGAGATTCGGAATTAACTGCGCCCTTGAATATTACGATACTTCCGACCTTGTCCGGATCGTGAAGAGAAGCGCCAGGATCCTGAATGTCACAGTGGATGAAGATGCATCCAGGGAGATAGCTCTCAGAAGCCGTGGAACTCCCAGGATTGCCAACGCCTTGTTGAAAAGGGTAAGGGATTTCGCACAGGTCATGGGAGACGGAAACATAGACCTCGACATTTCAAAGTACGCTCTCAATAAGCTCAAGATAGACACCCGGGGGTTGGATTCCATTGACAACAAGATCCTCAGGACCATCATATCCACATTCAAGGGTGGTCCGGTAGGGGCGAATACGATAGCTACAGCCATAAGTGAGGATCAAGGAACTTTCGAGGAAGTTTACGAACCGTTCCTCATAAAGGAAGGATTCATCCTGAGGACCCAGAGAGGCAGGATAGCTACCGAACTTGCTTACAAACATCTTGGGTTGGAAGCTGAACTTGAAGCAAACAGATCAGATAATGGTACGTTGTTCTAGGCTTGTCATAGCGTTGTTGTCATTAGCTTGTTCGATACAAGCATATTGTTGTACTTCGGTCATAATCTCCGGCAAGGCAAGGACTGACGGGCGGCCAGTGATGCTCAAGCATCGGGACACAGGAGAGTTGAACAACCGGATGCAATGGTTCAACGGTCCTTCGTTCAACTTCATAGGGCTTGTGAATTCCTCTTCTAAAGGGGGAGAGGTCTGGGCTGGACACAATTCCGCTGGTTTCTGCATAATGAACACTGCGGCTTACGATTTCAAGGATGACGACGTTTCTGCCGAGTTGATGGACAAAGAAGGAATCCTTATGTTCGAAGCTCTTGGAAAGTGTGCTGACCTTGCTGATTTTGAAAGAATGCTTGATTCTCTTCCGAAACCGTGGGGTGTTGAAGCGAATTTCGGAATAATTGACGCAAAAGGAGGGGCTGCATATTATGAGATAAACAACCACTCCTACAAAAGGTATGATGTCTCCGAAGAACCTCAGGGTTACATGGTTGTAACCAATTTTACCCGGAGTGGACGTCCTTCTGACCGTAGAGGGGTTGACAGGTTTGAGAAAGCTTCGGAAATAATGGAAACGATTGATGTTTCCACTGCCGGGCACAAAGAATTATTCAATGGTATATCCCGTTCCGGAAAACCTGTCATGAGGGATATGACTTCTTCTGCTATCGTGTTCGAAGGCGTCCAGCCTGGTGAGGATCCCGGACTTACGGTTGCATGGACTATGGTCGGTTGTCCTACCAACTGCATATATATTCCTCTGAAAGTGTTTGGAAGCGACCATATTCCGTCATTCATGAAGGAATACAAAGATGGCGACAATGCCCAGTTGTGCAGTCAGGCATTGATAATGAAGGGAATTTACGGATTCGAAAAAGGATGCCAGGAAGAATGTAAGGAAGTGGAGGAATATGTTGACAATTCTTTTTCAAGGAAGATGTCTCCTTCCAGGTACGACCGCTTTGTGAGGAAGGTTTACCGTAAATACACTCTCATGTACTTACGGAAATTACCGAAAGTAATTCATTCTCGTGCTGGAATATAATAAAAATGACTAAATTTGTAGACTATTTCACCATAACCGGAATATATTCACTAACATACTAAAATATGGCCGATAAATTAATCTCTAAGATTCCTGACGGACCTTTGGCTGAAAAATGGACCAAACGTAAGTCGGAACTCCGTCTTGTTAATCCCAACAACAGGAGAAAACTCGAGATAATCGTAGTTGGAACCGGCCTTGGAGGAGCTTCTGCGGCAGCTTCTTTAGGGGAATTGGGGTATAATGTCAAAGTCTTCTGCATCAGCGATTCTCCCCGTAGGGCTCACTCCATTGCAGCCCAGGGAGGTATAAACGCTGCAAAGAACTATCAGAATGACAATGACGCAGTCTACCGTCTTTTCTATGACACAATCAAGGGCGGTGACTATCGTAGCCGTGAAGCCAATGTCTATCGTCTTGCAGAGGTAAGTGCCGCAATTATCGACCAGTGCGTGGCACAAGGTGTTCCTTTCGCCCGTGAGTACGGTGGTTATCTTGCAAACCGTTCTTTCGGTGGCGTCCAGGTGAGCCGTACTTTCTATGCCCGTGGACAAACCGGTCAGCAGCTCCTTCTCGGAGCCTATGCCGCTCTTAACCGCCAGATCGCTGCCGGAACAGTGAAGAGCTATCCTCGTCACGAGATGCTTGACCTTGTCATTGTGAACGGTCAGGCCAAGGGTATCATTGCCCGCAACCTTGTGACAGGTAAGCTTGAAAGGTTTGGAGCCCATGCAGTCGTGATTGCTACCGGTGGATATGGAAACACCTATTTCCTTTCCACCAATGCCATGAACAGCAACGGTTCTGCTGCCTGGCAGTGCTACAAGAAGGGTGCTTATTTCGCCAATCCTTGTTTTGCCCAGATTCACCCCACTTGTATTCCTGTACATGGTGACCAGCAGTGCAAACTCACCCTCATGTCAGAATCGCTTCGTAATGATGGTAGGATATGGGTTCCTAAGAAGATGGAAGATGTGATGAAACTTCGCAAGAAGGAAATAAAGCCTTCACAGATTCCCGAGGAAGACAGGGACTACTATCTCGAGCGTCGTTATCCTGCTTTCGGAAACCTTGTTCCGCGTGATGTTGCATCCCGTGCAGCCAAGGAAAGGTGCGATGCAGGTTACGGAGTCAACGAGACCGGACTTGCAGTGTTCCTTGATTTCTCCGATGCAATCAAGAGACTTGGACATCAGAGGGTGCAGGAACGCTACGGCAACCTTTTCGACATGTATTACAAGATCAACAATGTCAGCCCTTGGGAAGAGCCTATGATGATATATCCGGCTATCCACTACACCATGGGTGGAATCTGGGTTGACTATGATCTTCAGACTACCATCCCCGGTCTCTATGCTATCGGCGAGGCTAATTTCTCCGACCACGGTGGAAACCGTCTTGGAGCCTCCGCCCTCATGCAGGGTCTTGCAGATGGATATTTCGTACTTCCTGTCACCATTGCAGACTACCTCTCCAATAAGTTTGCTGAACCTAAGACGGACACCAACGATCCTGCTTTCGATGAGGCTGAGAAGGCTGTACAGGCCAGGATTGACAAGTTGTTTGCCATCAAGGGAAAGAAGACTGTCGATTCTCTACACAAGAAGCTCGGTAATATCATGTGGGAGTATGTGGGAATGGCCCGAAGCGAGGAAGGCTTGAAGAAAGCCATCGAGGAAATAAGGGAACTCAAGAAAGAATTCTATGAGGATGTCTGCGTTCCCGGATCTCAGGACCAGTTCAACCAGGAACTTGAGAAGGCTCTCAGGCTTGAAGACTTCTTCGAAATCGGCGAACTCATGGCACGTGACGCCCTTAACAGGAATGAATCCTGCGGTGGACATTTCCGCGTAGAGAGCCAGACTGAAGAAGGCGAGGCCAAGAGGGATGATGCCAACTACATGTATGTGGCTGCTTGGGAGTACAAGGGTGAAAACCAGGAACCTGAACTCCATAAGGAACCCCTCAAGTACGAGTTTATTGAAGTTAAAACCAGAAATTACAAAGAATAGCCGGATATGGATTTCAATCTTAAGATTTGGCGTCAGAAGAACGCACGTGAACAAGGTCATTTCGAGACCTATCACATCTCAGGTATTGAAGAGGATGCTTCTTTCCTCGAAATGCTTGACATCCTGAATGAACAGCTTATCCGTGAAGGATGTGATCCGGTGGCTGTCGAGAGGGGTTGCCAGAGCAGCGGTCCGGTTTCTTTCGATCATGATTGCCGTGAAGGAATCTGCGGAGCTTGTTCTCTCTACATTGACGGACGTGCACATGGTCCGGATGATCATGTTACGACCTGCCAGTTGTTCATGCGTCATTTCAAGGACGGAGCAACTATCACCGTGGAGCCTTTCAGGAGCCCTGCATTCCCTATCATCAAGGACCTTGTAGTGGACCGCAGTGCTTTCGACAAGATCCTTCAGGCAGGAGGATTCATTTCCGTCCGTACCGGCGCAGCCCAGGATGGAAACGCTATCCTCATTCCTCATGACAATGCTGAGAAGAGCATGGACGCAGCTGCTTGCGTCGGATGCGGAGCGTGCGTTGCAACTTGCAAGAATGGTTCTGCAATGTTGTTTGTGGCAGCCCGCGTGTCTTCTTTGGCATTGCTTCCTCAGGGTCGTCCTGAAGCTGCCAGAAGGGCAAGGAACATGGTTGCCAAGATGGAAGAACTCGGCTTCGGTGGATGTACCAACACCCGTGCTTGCGAAATGGAGTGTCCTAAGGGAATATCCATCGAGCATATAGCTCGCTTGAACCGCGAATTCCTCAAGGCAAAGTTCAGTGAATAAAAAAGTTTTGATGGCGGCAGGCGGAGCCTTTCTGGCTTCAATGCCGCCATCATTGGCTCAATTCAGTCCTGTACCTGAATATAAGGGAAGGATAGGCAGGACAGTTGAGGAAACCCGCACATATTATCCCGAATATAATCCAGTAGCAAAGGAAGGATCTCCGAATGTTGTCTGGATAATCCTTGATGACACCGGATTCGGAGTAAGTTCCGCATTCGGTGGTCTGGTGGAAACTCCAAACCTAGAGTATCTAGCCAATAACGGATTAAGATTCAATAATTTCCACACTGCTTCCATAAGTGCTGCGACCAGGGCGTGTTTGTTGACAGGCAGGAATCACCATTCCTCTCATATGGGTCGTTTCAATGATGACAAATACGGGGCTCCTGGCTATGACACTTATATTCCCATGGAAAATGGAACCATTGCCGAAATTTTGCGAGAGAACGGCTATGCTACATTCTGCGTAGGGAAATACAACGGAGCGCCTGACAATGATGGTTCCAACGCAGGGCCGTTCAACCGTTGGGCTACTGGAAGGGGTTTCGATCATTATTTCGGTTTCAATGCTGCATCAGGATCCGAGGACCAGTGGCATCCTTTGATGTACCGGGACACCCAAAGGGAAGAAGAAGACCCTCAGGGCCGTCCTGTCATCATCCGCATGGCTGACGAAGCTATAAACTTCATTGCTGATTTCAAAAGTGCGGCACCGGACAGACCGTTTTTCCTTTATTTTTCACCCGGAACTGCGCACACTCCTTTCCATGCTTCCAGGAAATGGATTGACCATTACCACGGAAAATTTGATACCGGATGGAATGAATATTCACGGCAAACCCTTGAAAATCAGATAAAGTTGGGAGTTGTTCCTCGTGGAACAATTCTCCCTCCCGGCAATGTAGACGTGCAGGATTGGGATTCTTTGAGCTCTGACGAAAAGAAACTCTATTC
>CADBMD010000115.1 GCA_902795735.1 uncultured Bacteroidia bacterium | reverse complement strand
TTATTTCGGAGAAGATTATCCGAAAGACAACTGTGGCGTCTGTGACAATTGCGTCCATCCCAAGCCCACATTCGATGGCAGGAAAGAAATGTGTCTTGTCATCGAATTGATAAAATCCTTGCCAGAACATTTCAAACTCGAGCATCTCGCCTTGGTGCTGTCCGGCAAGGCTAACGCCATGGTCAAGTCCTATAACCATGACACCCTGCCTCTGTTCGGCGCAGGCAAGGATCACAGCGAGAAGTTCTGGAGTGCCGTGATCCACCAGGGCATGATCCTCCATTTGCTTGCAAAGGAGATCGAATCCTATGGCCTTCTTTATGTTACGCCTAAAGGGGAGGAATTCTTCAAGGACCCGTATGAAATACGTCTGGTCGAGGATAGGGTATTTCTTGGGAAATATTCTGACGATGACGATGATGAGGATGTCGTTTCCGACAAGGCTGCAATGAAAGGCGGTGGTGGGGATCCCATCCTTCTGTCCATGCTCAAGAACCTCAGGAAGGACAAGGCCAAGGAACTTGGCCTCCAGCCCTGGATCATTTTCGGTGATCCAGCCCTCGAGGACATGTCGATCCTCTATCCCATCACTTTCGAGGAACTTCATGGCTGCCAGGGTGTCGGAGAAGGCAAAGCCAGGAAATACGGCAAGGATTTCATAGACCTCATCAAACTCTATGTCGAAGAGAATGACATCACCCGTCCGGATGATTTCGTGGTGAAATCGGCGCCGACCCGGTCCGCCAACAAGATCTACATAATCCAGAGCGTTGACAGGAAACTGTCCTTGGAGGACATCGCAGAGGCCAAGGGAATGGAAGTGGAAGATCTTCTCACCGACATCGAAGCCATCGTTTCTTCAGGTACAAAGCTGGATCTCAATTACTACATCCGCCAGATGGTCGATGACGACATCGTCGATGAGATTTTTGATTATTTCAAGAATGAAGCTTCCTCCGATTCCCTTGAGGAGGCTATGGAAAACCTGGGGGCTGATTATGATGAGCTGGAAATCCGCCTTGTCAGGATAAAATTCCTTTGTGAGGTCGCTTCTTAGTGTCTATCTTGTAAGGAACCTGGCATTCACGTGCTCCATCAGCCGGTTCCTGTAGAGTTCTCCTGTAGGTATCGTGGCTCCTCCCTCCATGATTACCTGCCCCTTTGTCAGTTGCGAAATCTTGTGCAGGTTGATTATGAACGACTTGTGGATCCTCATGAATTTGCCTGAAGGCAGCCTGTCCTCTATTTTCTTCATGCTCAGGAGCACGATGACCGGCTCCCTTACGTTGTCGAGGTGGATCTTCAGGTACTCGCTCATTCCTTCAATGTACAGGATCCTGTCGATTTCCACGCGTACGATTTTGTAATCGGTCTTGAAATAGATTGAATCGTCCTGGCAGGATTCCGGGGAGTCGGGTTTGTTCTCCAGTTCGAACTGGTTCCTCACTTTCATGGCAGCCCTCAGGAAATCGCTGAAGCTGAATGGCTTTAGCAAGTAGTCCAGGGCATTGACCTTGAACCCCTCGACGGCATATTCAGAGTAGGCGGTAGTGAAGACGACCAGTGGAGGATTGGTCAGGGACTTGATGAAACTCATGCCGTCAAGGTCAGGCATGTTGATGTCGCAGAACAGGACATCTACTTTTTCTTTCCCGAGGATGTCGATGGCATCCATGGCGCTTTGGCATGCAGATACCAGCTGGAGGAAATCCACTTTCGAAATGTAGTTCTCCAGTTGTTTCAATGCCAGGGGCTCATCATCTATTGCCAGGCAACGTATCATGACAAGATTGGTTTTAAGTTGAAGTTTGAAGGTATTTCGAGGCAGACGTTGAACACTCCCCCTGAGTCGGAGATATCCAGTGAATATTCATCGCCATAGAGAAGGTCAAGCCGGTGGATAGTGTTGTCTATTCCGATTCCGCCTTCGGAGCTGCCTGATGTGGAGGCATTCATGGAGTTCCTGCAGTTGAAAACCACTTTGTCCTCATTCCTCGACAAGGCCACATCCACGAAACTGTCTTTCTTGTAAGAGATTCCATGCTTGAAAGCATTTTCTACGAAGGAGATGAACAGCAGGGGCGGTATTTCGATCCCTCCGACTTTGTCAGGGACGCTCAGGCTGATCTTGACTGAATCAGAATAGCGAAGCTTCATCAGGGATATGTACTGTTCCAGGAAGCTGATTTCCTTGTCCATCGTGATGGTGGTCTTCTCTCCTTCGTAAAGCATGTACCTCATCAACTTGGACAAGCGCACAATGCTGTCCTTGGCTTTATCAGGATCGATGTCCACCAGGGCGTGGATGTTATTCAAGGTGTTCATGAAGAAATGAGGGCTGATCTGGTACTTGAGGTACTGCAGCTGGCTCTCGAGATTCTCTTTCTTCAAATCTTCCATGTCCCTGTCATCCTGGATGGACTTGAAGAAATACTTTATGGAGAGGTTGGCCCCGATCACGAGCAAGGCCAGGATGATCCTTACCATTTCAGGGGCAAGTGGTCTCATCGGAACATATTTGATGGGACCATCCCCGGTCTGTACGATGGCTTCAGGGGAAGTAATTCCGGAATCGACCTGGCTGACTGGAGGATTCATGCCCTTGGGGAGAAAGACATAGATTCCCAGAACGACCATGAGCAGGGAAGCCAGGATGAAATATTCCTTCTTCTTGTGGCGGTAGGTCAGCAGGGGAGCGACCAGCCCATTGTGCACGAGGAAAAGGACGAGCAGAGGAACGATGAAGGACCAGGAGCGTGCGACCGCCCCCCAAGGAGAATCATAGCCTGCCAGGTGGTAGTCTTCGACGAAAAGATGTGTCAGGGGAATCATGAATATGACCCCCCAGGCTATCGCATAGACTATGTTTTCAGTCCTTTTCAACTGTCTGTCCTTTCTAAATGGTTACCATCTTCAGCCTCCTCCCTTCGAAGTGGCCGAGCCTCCTGAAGCCGAACATCTTGACATACTGGGCGAAATAGTCGAACTTTGCTCCGACCTGGTCTGGAGCATGGGAATCGGAGCCCAGGCATAGGATGTCTCCTCCAAGTTCAAGGTAGCGGATGAGAATGTCACGGTCGAGCTGAGGTGTCCGCAGGCCGTAGGCTTTGTAGGTTTTCGTGTTTATTTCCAAGCCTTTGCCGTTTTCGATGAGGTATTTCAGGATCTCGTCAATAAGCCCTGGGAAGTCCCGGTAGAGGATGCTTTCTTTGGGATAGGGTGCGTAGCGGACGATGTAGTCGAAGTGCCCCATGACATCGAAATCCCCGAGGCGTTTCATCTCCCTGAGGAGAGTTTCAAGATATCGCCCGTAGGCTTCTTTCCAGTTCTTCCCCTTGTAATAAGGCCCGAAGTAGGGGTCAGTGTCTTCAAGGTAATGGACAGATGCCGTGACCTGGTCGAAAGACTGGGCCGCAAGAAGATTCTTGTTGAGTTCCCGGCTATGTTCTTCCAGGCCTATCTCTATCCCTCTGAGGACTTTGAATTTCTTGGCGGCAGCCCTTCCGAAACTGCCTTCGGCCACCTTGGTCGCAACTCTTTCGAGTTCTTCCTGCTGGGCTTTCACATCGAAGACTTCAGAGACGATGGGCTCGTATTCTTCTTTCATCTTGGGAACATAGAAATCGCAGTGGTCGGTGAAGCATATTCCTCCAAGTCCTTTGTCTATGGCAGATTTTACGCTTTTTTCAACTGTGGTCCGGCTTCCGTCGAAGGAAAATTGGCTGTGGTTGTGTGTGTCGAAGTACATGATTACGAATATAGCGATTTTTTATTAATTTTGTGTTTATGATTACTCTAGGCTACAAGACTAAATTCGACAGTATAACCAGGGCGGTCGCCGCGATAGGGATCGGCCTTGTGATGATTTTCGGAAGCAATGCACCGGCATTGGTCGTTAAGATAATCGCAGGATTCCTGATGCTTGCCGGAATCACGTCACTCATCTATGGGTTGAAAAAGAGCAAGGAGCAGGGCATTTACCAGCTTCTTATCGTAAACGCTGTCTTTGACTTTGTGCTAGGATTGTTGCTGTTCTTCAATCCCCAGTGGGTGGCAGGTGCCATCGTCGGAATAATTGGAATATTGCTGATCGCTTTCGGCGCCCTGCAGTTGATAGTGCTTTCCGGGACTATGTCTTTGCTGGGAGCAGGATTCTCCTCTCTGATCCTTTCTGCATGCGCTATAGTCGGCGGAGCTTTCTTGCTCTTCAATCCGTTCACCCTCAATGTGATGAGCATAATCGCCGGGTGTTTCTTGCTGCTTTACGGGGTTTCTGAACTCATTTCAACCTGGATGGTGGTGAAAGCCCGTAAGGAATATGAGATCAGAAGGGCACCAACGTCCTCAGAAAGCAGCGGCCAGACCAGGATTGAGGCAACATCCCTTTCTGATGCAAAGGAAGTTGAATACGAGAAGGTCGAACCATGATATCCCAGGAAACGAAACAAAGGATCCTGGACACCGCCCGCATCGAAGAGGTGGTGGGAGACTTCGTGTCGTTGAAGAAACGCGGGGCCGACTGGTGGGGATGCTGTCCCTTCCACAATGAGAAGACTGCATCGTTCCATGTAGTGCCCGCCCGGGGATTGTACTATTGTTTCGGATGCCATAAGAGCGGCTCTGCCGTAGGCTTCATCATGGAGCATGAACACATGTCCTATCCTGAAGCCTTGAGGTACCTTGCCAGGAAATACGATATCGAAATCGTCGAGGAGGATGAGAGCCCTGAAGACATAGCTGCCAGACAGCGGAATGAAAGTCTCCTCCTGGTTTCTGAATATGCCGGGAAATTCTTCCAGGAACAGCTCAAGGAGGGTGAGGGCAAGGCAGTAGGCCTGAACTATTTCCACACAAGGGGACTTGAAGATGAGACGATCCTCAAGTACGGCCTGGGATGGGCTCCTTCCGACAGGCATTCTTTCACCGATGCGGCAAAGGCCAAGGGATTCAAGGATGAATATCTTCTTGAGACCGGGCTTTGTGCAAAATATGATGGAAACGAAAATCTTCATGACAGGTTCGTGGAAAGGGTGATATTCCCGATCCATTCCGTCAGCGGAAGGGTTATCGCCTTCGGTGCCAGGACACTTAAGTCCAAGGAGGAGGGGAAGCCTTATGCCAAGTACGTCAATTCGAAGGAGAGCACGATCTATGTCAAGAACCAGTCCCTCTATGGAATCTGGTTCGCGAAGTCGGAGATGGCCAGGAAGGACAAGTGCTACCTGGTCGAAGGCTACCTGGATGTGCTGTCCATGCACCAGCTGGGCATCACCAACGTTGTGGCTTCCAGCGGTACTGCCTTGACCGATGGCCAGATCCGTCTCATAGGCAGGTTTACCCACAATGTCACGATCATGTATGATGGGGATCCGGCCGGCATCAATGCCGCCTTGCGCGGAATAGGCATGTTCCTGAAGCAGGGTATGGACGTGAAGGTCGTCCTTCTTCCTGACGGAGACGATCCGGATTCATTTTCCAGGAAACACAACCTGGCGGAAGTCGAAGAGTTCCTGTCTTCATCAGAGCAGGATTTCGTAGATTTCAAGAGTTCGTTGCTGATGAAGGATGCCGAAGGGGACCCTTTGAAAAGGGCAACGGTAATCAATGACATAGCCGACACAGTGGCGGATATTCCCGATGCCATCAAGAGAGAAACCTACATAGATTTCCTGAGCCGGAAGTTCGATATACGCAGGGATGCCCTTGAAGAAAGGGTCAGCCGGACCCGTGCCAGGAACATCATTGCCGAACGTAACCGTCCGAGGCAGGAATTCCGTCCCGGTGGTCCGTCAGGCTCACCAACCGGCCAGGCCCCCGAAGGACCGGTCTCCGGTGGCTCAACCGGCCAGGCCCCCGAGCCTGTCGAAGGACCAGTCGGAGTGGCCGAAGTGGAAGGTCTCAGCTCTCTCGAAGAAAACCATATCATGGGAAAAGCCGAAAGGGACCTCCTGAATTTCATCCTTGCCCACGGTACGACTCCTTTGGAATTCCAGACCGATTCCGAATACTACTCTGAAGCTGATGGAGAATTCCCTACGGTTTTCTATTTCATCGATGATGCATTGGCCGCAGATGACGCATCCTTCGTCAACAAGGTCTATCGTACTACCTACGATACTTATGCTGAATACTATGAGAAAGGATATTCCCAGGATGAGATAGTGAAGCGTCTGCTCGATGGCGAAGACAGGGCTGTGGCATTTGTCACTGCCCAGCTGTGCACGGATGAACGTTACGCCCTCACGGTCAAGAACCTCAGGGATGCCATGATGTCGAAAGGCTCCTGGCTCACCAAGTACGTCCCAAAGGCGATCCTGGTCTTCCAAGTCTGCCGTCTCGAGAATGAAGAGACCGCCCTGAAGGAGGAATTGAAAAAGGCCCAGGTCGCTTCCGACCAGGGCCGTGAACTTGAGATCATGAAGGATCTGGTAAAACTCCGTGCGGCCATAAAGATGGTCAAAGTCAAGCTTGGCCGGGAGAATTGAGCCTTTCTTAATTGATCATCGCACCGTTGGCCACAACCTCCTGTGGAGTGATGAAGCGCATCTTGCCGTCGCCCTGCTTGGCCATCAGGATCATTCCTCTCGATTCAATCCCTCGTATCACCCTGGGTTTCAGGTTGGCAAGGATGCAGATCTGCTTGCCGACCATGTCTTCAGGGGAATAGTATTCTGCTATTCCTGACACGATGGTCCTCTTGTCAACTCCGGTATCGATAGAGAGCTTGAGCAGCTTGTCGGTCTTGGGGACCCTTTCGGCTTCCAGGACGGTTGCTGTGCGAATGTCCATCGCACTGAAGTCGTCGAAGGTCACCTCCGGTTTCAAAGGCTCGACCTTGAGCGCGGCCTTTTTAGCTTCTGCGGCCTTCGCTGCCGCCTCATTGGCAGCCTTGGTGGCTTCAAGCTTGGCGACCTGGGCTTCCACGACGCTGTCTTCCACCTTGGAGAACAGCAGGACAGCCTCTCCAAGCTCATGTCCTACCGGCAGCAGGTCCGCCCTCCCCAGATCGTCCCACGTGAACACCGGAGTTGCCGCCGAGCTATGGCCGTTCTCGGGTTGTGCCGGAGTTGCCGCCGAACTGAGGCTGTTCTCGGGTTGTGCCGGAGTTGCCGCCGAGCTAAGGCCGTTCTCAGCCGCAGCGAAGCGAGAATGGACTCGGCCGTGCTCGGACGGCGCTCCGGCATGAATGGTATGCAGTGCACGGCACTCGCCAGCCTTGAAGAAATTCACCGACGGCACACCCTCACCCTCACGATGATCGAATCCAGCATCAAGGCCGACCCTCAGGATCCCCCGCAGCTTCTCAGCAGAGAACGGAGTGAAAGGCTCGAAAGCTATCGAAAGACTAGCACAGATCTGCAAAGACGTGTAAAGGATCGAAGCAGTCCTGTCCATGTCAGTCTTGGCCACCTTCCAAGGCTCCGTGTCAGAGATGTACTTGTTTCCAAGCCGGGCGATGCTCATGGCATCCTTCAGGGCCTCCCTGAAATGGAATCCTTCAAGGTTTGCCTCCAAGCTTGCACGAAGCTCGGGAATCTGTCCCAGGACCTCGGCATCAATGGCTTCTGGCTTCAGGTTAGCCGGCACCTTGCCACCGAAATACTTCTGGGTCAGCACGACAGCCCGGTTGACGAAATTACCCAGGATCGCGACCAGCTCACTATTGTTCCTCTGCTGGAAAGCCTTCCAGGTGAAATCATTGTCCTTGGTCTCGGGAGCATTGGCGCAGAGGACGTAGCGCAGCACGTCTTCTTGGCCGGGGAACTCATCGACATATTCATTGAGCCATACCGCCCAGTTGCGCGACGTCGAGATCTTGTCACTTTCGAGGTTCAGGAACTCGTTCGAAGGGACGTTGTCCGGAAGTATGTAGCCTCCACGGGCCTTCAGCATCGAAGGGAACACTATGCAGTGGAACACGATGTTGTCTTTCCCGATGAAATGCACGAGCCTTGTGTCCTCATCCTTCCACCACTTCTCCCAACTCTGAGGCAAAAGCTCCTGAGTGTTGGAAATATAGCCTATCGGAGCATCGAACCACACGTAAAGTACTTTTCCTTCGGCTCCTTCCACCGGCACGGGCACACCCCAGTCAAGGTCGCGGCTGACAGCCCTTGGCTGCAACCCACCGTCAAGCCAGGACTTGCACTGGCCATAGACGTTGGACCTCCACTCCTTATGGTTCTCCAGGATCCATTCCCTGAGCCACGGCTCGTACTGATCCAGGGGAAGGTACCAGTGAGTGGTCTTCTTCTTTATGGGTTCGGCGCCGCTGAGCTTGGACTTGGGATTCAGGAGCTCTTCCGGGCTCAAGGTACTTCCGCACTTTTCGCACTGGTCACCGTAGGCATTAGGATTGCCGCACTTGGGACATGTCCCGACGATGTACCTGTCCGCAAGGAAAGTCTTTGCCTCAGGGTCATAGTATTGCTCGCTTTCTTTCGTGATGAACTTGCCCTTGTCGTAGAGCTCGCGGAAGAATTCGGAAGCATTTTTCTCATGCACCTTGGAAGTGGTACGGGAATATATGTCGAAATTGATTCCAAGCTTCATGAACGAATCCTTGATGATTCCATGGTACTTGTCGACGATGTCTTGCGGAGTCACACCGTTGTTCCTCGCCTTTATGGTGATCGGCACTCCGTGCTCGTCTGAACCACAGATGAAAAGGACGTCCTCTCCCTTCATCCTCTTGAATCTCACGTAGATGTCAGCCGGGACATAGACTCCGGCAAGGTGACCGATGTGCACCGGGCCGTTGGCATAGGGCAGGGCGCATGTCACTAAGGTTCTCTTGAAATTCTTATCCATAAGCGATCATGATTAGCTTGCAAAGTTAGCAAAAACTAAAGATTACTGGCAGACGGCAGGCAGCTTCTTCATGCCTTTCACCTCCTCGGGTGTCGCGGCGAAGATGCTGATGGCATAGCCGCCGCCCGGGGCAGCCGTAAGCTTCAGGGCAGACTTGGCCGTGACTACTCCCTTCTTGATGACATAGGCATGAGGATTGGTCTGGTAATGGGCATCCTTGGCATCGGCATAGACGGTTGCGATGTACTTCTTGTCAGGATCGAGGAAGTCCAGGCTCACTGTGGAAGTGTGCCCGTGTTCGCTGGCAGTGCATCCGATAAACCAGTTGTCAGTGCCCTTTGCCTTGCGGGCGGCCACGATGTAGCGGCCGGGCTCTGCCTCGAGGTAGCGTGAATCATCCCAGTCCACGGCTACGTCCTTGATGAACTGGAAGGCATCCATGTGCTTCTCGTAATTGTCGATCATGTCGGCGGCCATCTGCAGGGGACTGTACATGGTGACGTACAGGGCCATCTGGCGGACAAGGGTCGAGTTGACGTGGTTCTTGTTCCTGGGATTGTTCTTGCTCATGTCCATCTCGAAGATTCCGGGAGTGTAGTCCATGGGACCGCCCTGGAGCCTGGTGAAGGGAAGCACGGTAGTGTGGAAGGGCTTGCTTCCGTTCGTGGCTTCATATTCGTTTCCGCGAGCGGCTTCATTGCCGATCAGGTTGGGCCAGGTACGGCAAAGACCGGTCGGGCGTACGGCTTCATGGGCATTCACCATGATGTGATGCTTTGCGGCCTCGGTGATGCAGTAGAGGTAGTGGTTGTTCATCCACTGTCCGTAATGGTACTCTCCGCGAGGGATGATGTTGCCGACATAACCGCTCTTGACGGAATTGTAGCCATACTTGTTCATCAGCTGGTATGCAGCCTCGAGATGCCTCTCGTAGTTGCGTGTGGATGCTGAAGTCTCATGGTGCATCTGAAGGCTGACACCCTTCGAGTGGGCATATTCATTGAGCCCTTCGAGATCGAAATCAGGATAAGGAGTCTGGAAATCAAAGACATAGTCCTTTGACTTGCCGAACCAGTCTTCCCATCCGATGTTCCATCCTTCCACCAGTACCTGGTCGAAGCCATGCTCGGCCGCGAAGTCGATGTAGCGGCGCACGTTCTCGTTGTTGGCCCCGTGAAGTCCGTGAGGCTTGGTTTTGGTGTAGTCGAGGTCGTCGAGCTTGACGGAAGGGAGATCGAAGGTGTAGGACCACTGGCTCTTGCCGTTGATCATCTCCCACCACACACCGACGTATTTCACCGGCTTGATCCATGAGGTGTCCTCAATCTTGCAGGGCTCGTTGAGGTTCAGGATGAGATTGGATGCAAGGATCTCGCGTGCGTCGTCGCTGACCATGACAGTGCGCCAAGGGGACACGCAAGGGCTCTGCAGATGCCCCTTGTTGCCCTGGGCGTCGGGAGTGAGCCAGGACTCGAAGACGAAATTCTTGTCGTCGAGGTTGAGGTGCATGCAGGAATAATCCACGAGGGCTGCTTCATGGATGTTTATGTAGAGACCTTCGGCGGTCTTCATCTGAAGCGAAGTCTGGACTCCGGTGTCGGAGAAGGGCGTCTGTGAAGCATTGGGAGTTATGGCCTCTTTCATGTGACTTCTGATCTCGGAAAGCTTGCACTCGGTGTAGTCATATTCCTGAGTGTCATAGTCGCCGGGAATCCACCAGGCAGTGTGGTCTCCGGTCATTGCGAACTGTGTGTGCTCCTCCTTGACCACGAAATAAGCCAGTCTCCTTTGGAGCGGGAATTCGTAGCGGAGTCCGATTCCTTCGTCATAGACGCGGAAACGGATGTTCATCTGCCTTTCCGTCTGGTTCTGGGTCAGGCATACCAAAAGTTCGTTGTAGTGGTTGCGGATGTCGCGGGTCTCGCCCCAGACGGGTTGCCAGGTCTCGTCGAAGGAACTCGTCTGTGAGTCAGTGATCTGGAATCCGTCCATGAGGTTGCCGAACCTTCCGGCAAGTTCGAACCCGAGGGTGCTGGGCTTGATGACTTCGATCCCCTTGTAGGACATCTGGTACACGGGTGTGCCTTTGGCATTCAGTTCAACTTTGAGGACGACGTTGCCGTCGGGCGACTTCTGCTCCATGGCAAATGCGGGCAGTGCCAGGATCAGGGCGATTGCGGTGATGATGGTATTTTTCATATTAATAAACTAATAAACTAAAAGTCAATGGAAAGAGCGGCGCAAAGATAACTATTTCATTTGAGGAATAGAAATGCTATATTTGCATATAGCCAATAATTATTCAAAAAACATGAAGAAGTTGATCCCCCTCATGATCCTTGCATCCGCCCTCTTGGCCGTCAATGGATGCAAGACATATGAATTCACCCTTGATGAGCATATCGGAATATGCGGTACAGGCTTTGCCGATGTCGCCCGTTCGTGCGGGCTGGATTACCTCGAAGCCAACGTCACTTCCTTCCTCTGCCCGGAAGACGATGATGCGGCTTTCAAAGCCAACTGCGCTGCCTTGGAAGGCAGTCTCCCCATCTATTCGGCAAACGGATTCTTCCCCGGCTCCTTGAAAGTCGTCGGTCCCGAAGCCGAAACCCAGAGGGCGATCGAATATTCAAAGACTGCAATCCGCCGGGCTGCCGAGATCGGCATAAAAGTCCTTGTGCTCGGAAGCAGCGGAGCCCGTTCCCTCCCGGAGGGCTTCCCGCGGGACAAGGCACAGGAACAGTTCCTCACCCTTTTGAAGGGAATGGCGCCGACTGCCGAGGAATATGGAGTCATAGTCGCATTGGAACCTCTCCAGAAAGAGGAGACCAACTTCATCAACACCGTTCGGGAAGGCGCGGGGATAGCTAGGCTCGCAGGCAGTCCGAACATCTGTGTGATAGCAGACTTTTTCCACATGGCCAGGGAAAACGAGGACCCCGGAGCAATCGTGGAATCCGCCGACAAGCTTGTGCACTGCCATATTGCCGAGAAAGAAGAGAGGACACCTCCCGGAGTCAAGGGCGATGATTTCACTCCTTACTTCAAGGCTTTGAAGGAAATCCATTACACGGGACGCATATCCATCGAATGTGGCTGGAGCGACATCAATGCCCAGCTTCCGGTTGCGGTCAAGACAATGAAAGAACAAATCAATTCAGTAAAATAATCATCTTATGCAGACCAGAAGGGAATTTATCAAGACCAGTCTCATCGGTACCGGAGGCCTCATGCTCGGAGGCTTGACCCTGGATTCAAAGATCTATGCAAGATCCCGTGGGGCCAATGACAAAGTGAAAGTAGGAATCGTCGGATTCTCTGACCGTTGCCGCGGCTCATTGATCCCGTCATTCATGAACCATGCGAAGGAACTGGGGTTTGAAATCGTAGCCGTCTCCGACATCTGGAATCGTCGTCGCAATGAGGCGGCAGAGTTCTTCAAAAAGACCTATGGGATGGATGTCAAGCTGTTCAGGAACAATGAGGAACTCTATGCTTCCGGGCTTTGCGATGCCGTCATAATCTCTACCGCTGATTTCCAGCATGCACTCCATCTGGTAGAAGCTGTTGAGGCAGGGTGTGACGCCTACTGCGAAAAACCTTTCGCCGAGACGATGGAGGATGCACGCAAGGCCCTCCGGATTGCCAAGGATTCCGGAAGGATCATCCAGATAGGTTCGCAGCGCCGTTCGGCTCCGAACTATCAGGCTGCCTATGAATATATCCGTTCGGGAAAGTTCGGTCCCATCGCCATGGTGGAAATGTCATGGAATGTCAACCAGCCCGGCCGCTGGCGCCGTCCGGCCCTGGTGGCGGAGTGCAGGGAGGAAGACACTGATTGGAAGCGTTTCCTGTGCAATCGCCCCTATGAACCGTGGGACCCGCGCAAGTATCTTGAATACAGGCTTTTCTGGCCTTACTCCTCGGGTATTCCCGGACAGTGGATGTCCCACCAGATCGACACTGTGCACTGGTTCACCGGGCTAAGCCATCCCCGCAGTGTCGCAGCCAATGGAGGCATCTATGTCTGGAAGGATGGAAGGCGTAATTTCGACACCATGACAGCCGTCATGGACTATGGTCCAGAAGGCTCGGATGAGGGATTCCAGGTCCTCTATACTTCAAGGTTCACCAATTCGGCAGGAGGTGTCAAGGAGTTGTATTTCTCCAATGGCGGAACTCTGAACCTCGACACCAACGAGGTGACTTCTTCCGGCGGACTCTCTGCTGGAGATGCCGGTGACATGGGAATGGAAGCAAACCTCCTCGAGACATTCAAGCTGCCTGAAATCAAGGTTGACACTGCTGCCAACATGGGTGGCGATCCGATGACCAGCCTGCACATGCGCAACTGGATGGAATGCGTGCGCAGCCGTAAGGAGACCAATGCTCCGGTCCAGGCCGGCTACAACCACTCCATAGCCACCATGATGGCCAATGCTGCCGCAAGGACTGGAATGAAGGTGACTTTCGACGAGAAGAAGCAGGAAATCATGGCGGGAGGCAAGCCGTTCAACCCCTTCAAGGGGCTGTAGGTCCTGCTACCTGCCGAACTGCCTGTCGGCAAAGTCCAGCATCCAGATCCAGTCGAACATTGATAATCCGTGATCCAGGTCCCGTCTCACATAACCGAGTACGGGGCCTATTGCGCTGGTGTCGTAGTCATCGGGCCAGGACACGTCGGGAAGTCCCGGTTTCTTGAGGAAACGCCAGACGGGGCTGGCAGCCTGTACGGAGAGGAACTCACCCTTTGTGTCGAACCATGGCTGGTCGAATCCCTCGACAAGGAGGGCCCTCGGAGCTATGCATGCCAGAAGCAGATGCTGGTCGAAAGGCATAATGTCCTCATGGCCTGCATAACGTCCATAGGCCTTGCAGTACCAGTGTGGGAAACTGTTCATTTCCGTGGTGATGGTTTCACCGAAGTTACGTTTTGCCAGGGGCACTCCGCCTCCTCCTGTCTGATTGGGCACCACGACCGGGAACCTTTCGTCAAAAGCCCCTGCAATGAGAGCTGCTTTGCCGAGCCTTGAGTAACCGGTCAGGACCACTCGGCTCTCATCCAGCATGGGATCTTGTTCGATCATGTCCATCCCTCTCCGGAGTCCCCATGCCCAGGCCGCAAGGCATGTGGTATTGTCGGTCCTGGAAGGATCGCGTTTCCCCCATAGGGAGAAGATCCTGGTGTAGGCGAAATCTTCCTGAAGGAGTTTGCCGTCAGGTCCTCTCTCGCCGGGGTCCGGGTCTGGGGAAATGTCTGCATAGCAGGCTGTTACAAGGGCGTACCCCTTGGCGACCAGAACGTCTGCGGGAATCCTGGTTATTGAGCTTGGGTCAGAGAGGATGCCGCGTGCTTCAGGGTTTGCCTTACGGTTCACCCCACCTCTCATCCAGGAATCGGTGACTATTATTTCCTTGTCAGGAAGGACTGTGTGGTTGCCTTCGTAGTTGAGGAGTATGACGGTAGGGACCGGCCCATTTGCATGTGCCGGGGTGATGACGAGCCAGTCGATCCAGGGACCTGTCTTGTCTTTTGCGAACCACATCCTTACCTGCCTTCGAAGTGCAGTTCCGGCCATGGTCTGGCCTTCTTCAATCACTTCGGTCACAAGGGTTTCCGGAGCCTCCGGCATCCGGCCGTACATTTCGCTCTGGAAGATTTCCAGGATTTCAGAGCGGCGGCGTGGCCAGTCCTTAACGCTCTTTACCTTTTTGCCATTGGCAAATACCAGGGGGTTTTCAAGGACGTAGGGTCCTACCTTGCTTTCATCGTAGTTGACATCTTTTTTCTGCGCCCAGGCTGGAGACGCGGCTGCCAGGGCCATGATGGCTATGGCTATGATAATCCTTTTCATGAGAATTAGTCGGATGGTTTTTTCTTTTACCCTAAAAATAGTTATTTTTGACGAAATTCGTTTCAAAGATGTATAAAAGAGTTCTTTTGAAGTTAAGTGGTGAGATACTTGGAGGTCCGGAAGGCAAAGGGCTGGAGAGTGAGTATCTTAAGAAATATGCCCATGAGATTGCCCAGGCGGCTTCGGCCGGCCTGCAGGTCGCCGTTGTGAATGGCGGCGGGAACATATTCAGGGGACTCCAGGGGCTCGACAAAGGATTCGACAGGGTCGGAGGAGACCGGATGGGAATGCTTGCCACGGTGATCAATTCCTTGGCCCTAAGTCAGTTTATCAAGGCTGAAGGCGTTGATGCTGAGGTCTTTACCGCGGTTCCGATGGAGCCTTTTGCCCGTTACTACAACCGTGACAATGCAGTAGAGGTCCTTGAGAGAGGTGGTGTTGCCCTGATTGCAGGCGGGACTGGTAATCCTTTCTTTTCGACGGATTCCGGTGCAGCCTTGAGGGCTTTGGAGATTGGTGCGGACGTCATGCTGAAGGGTACCAAGGTTGACGGGGTTTACACTGCCGATCCCAAGAAGGATCCTGATGCGGTGAAATACGATGAAATCACCTTCGATGAGGCGATGGCCCGTCAGCTCAGGGTCCTGGACTTGACGGCGTATGCGCTTTGCAATGATGGGAATATGCCGATAATCGTCTTTGACATCAATTCTGAGGGCGCTTTGAAGAGGCTCCTTGAAGGCGGCAAGGTCGGCACCCTGGTGCATCGATAGGAGCCGTGCCGAGAGCTTAGGCCTCTTGGCCACTGCCACCCTCGGCACGTTAAGAGGGAGGGGATTGGCAATTGTAGGACAAAGACAATGAATTTAAAAAGATAGGACTATGTTAACAGAGAAAGCAAAGGAAATCCTGAAGGGTGTCGAAAACAAGATGGCCGACACCGTGGCCTTCCTTGAGGAAGACCTCAAGACCTACAGGGTGGGCAAGGCCAATCCTTCCATCCTGAACAGTGTTACTGTCAGCTATTACGGAACGGAAACCCCCGTATCCCAGGTAGCTTCCGTCAGCGTTCCCGATGCCAGGACCATCACCATCCAGCCTTGGGAAAGAAGCCTTATACCCGCCATTGAAAAGGCCATAATGGCAGCCAACCTCGGGTTTACCCCGCAGAACAATGGCGAAATCATTCGTTGCCCCATCCCCCCGCTCACTGAGGAAAGACGCAAGGACCTCATCAAGAAGGCCAAGGCAACAGGCGAAAATGCCAAGGTAGCCGTCCGTAATTCCCGCCGTGAGGGTGTAGATGCCCTGAAGAAGGCACAGAAGGCTGGTGAATTCTCCGAGGATGTCCAGAAGGAAGGCGAAGATGAGATCCAGAAAGTCACCGATGCCAAGGTGAAAGCCATCGACGCTGTCGTAGCGGCCAAAGAGAAGGAAATCCTGACCGTGTAGTGACAAAAGTTGCCATACAAGGCTATCATGGATGTTTCCATGAACAGGCCGCGAGGAATTTCTATTCGGACAGGGGCGAAGAGGTCTCAGTTTTGGAATGCCCGACATTCGAGTCATTGTTCCGTGCCTTGACCGAAGGACGGGCCGATGCAGCCGCAATGGCCATAGAAAACACGATCTCGGGCGGACTCCTTCCCAATTTCGAATTGCTCCGGGCCAATCCTTATAAAATAAAAGGCGAAATCTACATCCCGATCCATCAGAACCTGATGGCCCTGCCCGGCCAAAGGATAGAGGACATAAAGGAGGTCAGGACTCATTACATGGCCATCAACCAGACACGCCTTTTCTTCGAAAGGGAATGCCCATGGATAACGATGGTGGAATCTGACGACACAGCCAAAAGTGCCATAGACATAGCTCGGGAGAAACTCAAGGGAGTGGGAGCCGTCGCTTCCGAACTTGCAGCGCGGCAGAACGGACTGGAAATCCTGGCCGCCGGGATCGAAACCTACAAGCAGAATTTCACAAGGTTCCTGATTCTGGATGATTCCATTTCACTTTCCAGGAAGGAAATCGACAAGGCTGCCCTTTGCTTTACCCTTCCGCACAAGCCCGGATCCCTGGCCCAGGTCCTGACAATCCTTTCCTTCTATGACATGAACCTGACGAGGATACAATCTTTGCCCATACCAGGACAGGAATGGCAGTATTTCTTCTATGCGGACATCAAGTTCTCCACATATGACCGTTATCGCCAGGCCTTGAAGGCCGTCAGGCCGCTTATGTCGGAACTCAGGATCCTGGGAGAATTCAAATCATCCATGTGACAATGATACAACCAGCACAAAGGACCAGCGGGGTCCGTGAATATTATTTCTCCCGCAAGCAGAAAGACCTTGATGCTGCCGCTTCCCAGAGGGCGGCCGCTGGACTGGGCCCTCTCGTGAACCTTGGGATAGGCGCTCCCGACGGGATGCCTCCTGCTGATGCCATCGAGACCCTCTGCAAAGCGGCCAGGACACCAGGAAACCATGTTTACCAGAACTATAAGGGTCTTCCTGCCCTGAGACAGGCATTCGCGGACTGGTATGACCGCTATTATGGGGTCAGACTCAACCCCCAGGGCGGTATCCAGCCCCTTGTCGGCTCCAAGGAAGGGATCCTGTTGATTTCGCTGGCTTATGTCAATCCAGGGGAGAAAGTCCTGGTGCCTGATCCAGGCTATCCTACCTACACATCAGCATCAAGGCTGGTCGGAGCCGAGATCCTCACTTACGACCTCAAGGAAGAGAATGGCTGGTGGCCGGATTTCGATGCGCTTGAGAGGATGGATCTCGAAGGGGTCAAGGTCATGTGGGTCAATTATCCGAATATGCCGACGGGAGCCAAGGCTACTCCGGAACTTTTCCAGAAGCTGGTAGATTTCGGCCTGAAGCATGACATATTGATTGTGAATGACAATCCATATTCATTCATCCTTACGGATCAGCCTTTGTCGATGCTCTCCTGCCGTGGTGCCTTTGATTGCTGCCTCGAGTTGAATTCGCTCAGCAAGGCTCATAACATGAGCGGATGGAGGATCGGGATGGTAGCCGGTGATCCGGGCATGGTCGGTGAGATCCTGAAGGTGAAGAGCCAGATGGATTCGGGAATGTTCAAGTCTTTGCAACTTGCTGCTGTCGAGGCTCTTGGCCAGGGACCGGAGTGGTTTGAGGCGTTGAATGGGGAGTACCGGAGGCGGCGTGAGGCGGCGGGGCGTATCTTCGATGCCCTTGGAGTTTCGTACGATCCTGACATTGCCGGTCTTTTCCTCTGGGGAAAGGTCCCGAAAGCCGTTGCCACTCCCTCTGGATTTACCCTTGGCGCTGGTGGTGCCCCCGCCCCCTCCGGGGTTAGGCCGTTCTCAGCCGCAGCGAAGCGAGAATGGACTCGGCCGTCCCCGGAGGGGGACGGTGGAGTGCGGCTTTCCGCGGGAGAAGCCCTGTCGGAAGAGCTCCTCTGGGGCGCCGGAGTCTTCATCACCCCCGGCTGCGTATTCGGAAAGAACGGTAACGACTATGTCCGCATCTCCTTATGCGCACCAGTCCCCGTGCTCGAAGAAGCACTCGGAAGAATAAAAGAGTTTCTGGCAAAACACTGATTAGGGAATGATAGTAGGAATTATAGGCTTGGGCCTTATCGGAGGCTCAATGGCCATAGATTTGAAAAGGAGAGGCTTTGCCCAGACGATCCTCGGAGTCGAAAACGACCCCGTCAACTCTGAGGCAGCCCTCAAGATGGGCCTTGCCGATGAAGTGCTTCCCCTGGAAGACTGCGTGAGGCGCAGCGACATAATCGTGGTCGCTGTCCCTGTTGGTGCCGCAGTCAAGATGCTGCCCATGATCCTCGACATGTTCACCCAGGAAGGCTATGAAGGCAAGATAGTTATCGACACCTGCTCGACAAAAAGCCAGATCGTCCGTTCGGTCCATTACCATCCAATGCGCGGACGTTACGTCGCCACACACCCCATGGCCGGTACTGAATATTCAGGCCCCTGGGCCGCGATGCCCAACCTTTTCGATGGCCGCGCCTGCATATTCGCAAATTCAGAAGAATCCTCCCCTCAAGCAGTGAAGGTGGTCGAAGAAATGTACGACGTCCTGAACATGCGTCCCATATTCATGAATGCCGACAGCCACGACGTCCACACCGCCTACGTCTCCCACATCTCCCATGTGACCTCCTTCGCCCTAGCCCTCACCGTCCTGGACAAAGAACAGGATGAAAAGCACATCTTCGACCTTGCATCCGGAGGCTTCTCCTCTACCGTGAGGCTCGCCAAGAGTTCCTCAGACATGTGGGTGCCGATACTTACCCAGAACAGGGACAACGTGCTCCATGTCATCGACACCTACCTTGACAAGATGAAGGAGTTCCGGGAGGCTATTGCCAATTACGATGAAGAAAAGATCCGCGACCTGATCCATGAGGCCAACCGGATCAAGAAGATACTCAGATAACTGAATATGGAAAGACCACTTGACACCATCCCCGTGTCCGAATGGGGCTTTTTCGATGAGAGCATACCTCCTCTCGTCATAGCCGGTCCGTGCAGCGCAGAGTCTGAACTGCAAGTCATGATGACTGCAAGAGGGCTCCATGATTTCGGAATACATGTCTTCCGTGCCGGAATATGGAAGCCCCGTACGCATCCGGGTTCATTCGAAGGTGTCGGTACCCCTGGCTTGAAATGGCTCCAGAAAGTCAAGAAAGAGTACGGGATGAAGGTATGCACCGAAGTGGCCAATGAGAAGCATGTCTATGAGTGCGTGAAGTACGGTGTCGACATGGTCTGGATCGGGGCACGGACGACGGCCAATCCTTTCATGATGCAGGAGATAGCTGATGCCTTGCGGGACAGCGAGATACCTGTGCTGGTCAAGAATCCCGTCAATCCCGACCTTGATCTGTGGATCGGAGCCTTAGAGCGGCTGAACCGTGCCGGGGTGAAGAAACTCGGCGTTATCCACAGGGGATTCTCGACCGTCCAGAAGATTCCTTACAGGAACCATCCTGGATGGCAGATAGCCGTCGAACTGCGCACTCGCTACCCTCAGCTTCCGTTCTTTGCCGACCCTAGCCACATGGGAGGCTCAAGAGCCGCGTTGAAAGAACTGTCCCAAAGGGCGATGGACCTTGGCCTGGACGGATTGATGGTGGAATCTCACTGCGATCCGGGCTGTGCCTTGAGCGATGCCGCCCAGCAGATAGTCCCTTCGGAACTGAAGGCTCTTCTCGAAGGGTTGACAGTTCGCCAGAAGGGTACGAATGACAAGGAGTACAACGAGAATATAGAACAGCTCAGGAGCCGTATCGATGTCATAGATGAAGACATCCTCCTTTCCCTGGGCTCCAGGATGGACATATCCCGAAAGATAGGCCAGTTCAAGAAGCTGCACAACATTGCCATCGTGCAGGCTCAGCGCTGGGACGAAGTCCTTTCTTCCATGATCGAGAAAGGAAAAGACTACGGATTGTCAGAATCTTTCATATCTTCGGTTTTCAATGCGATACACGATGCTTCCGTCGCTGAGCAGAACCGGATCTTAGAGGAATAACGCGCTGGTTTACGTTCGTTTTGGTTACGATATTAAACCTTTCACTAAATTTTTTTAAAAATTTTAATAAGTTTTAATCCGTAATTAAAATTTGACTCTGAAAAACAAATTTAAACCACTTCCAAGGCCTTTTTAAGGAGGATTGTTCGATAAAACGATATAAATTTGTTGTTTTAGTCGGTTTTCGGTGGTTAGAAATTGTTGCATTATTCCTTTTTTTTCCCTTTATTTGTATGTCGGTTTTTGCAGTTTGTGTTCTCTAATGGGAGTACTATCCCCCGAGCCATCTCTGTTTTACCGTCAGTAAGTAGTTGAGATTTATCACTATTTCATACTATTATTAAGTTTAATTAAGGTTTAAGCTTATGGGTAAAAAATTATTTTCATTGCTGCTGTGCCTCGCAATAGGCGTCAGTTCAGCATTTGCCCAGACAGTCAAAGTCTCCGGAAAGGTCACGGATGCCGCAGGGCAGGGCCTGGCCGGAGCCTCGGTGTTCATCGCCGGTACAACCAACGGTACGATGACTGACGCTTCGGGCAATTACTCACTCTCCGTCCCTTCCAACGCGACGCTGACTTTCTCCTTCATCGGATTTGAGGAGCAGCAGATCGCAGTCGGCGGACGCAGCGTGATCAATGTCGTTCTGCAGGAAGATGTCAACGTGCTGAACGAAACTATCGTCGTCGCCTTCGGTACTACAACGAAGGAGGCATTTACGGGATCCGCCTCGGTGGTCAAGTCCGAGGACCTGCAGAAGAGATCCACCGCCAACGTGACGAACGCTCTCGTCGGTTCGGTTCCTGGTCTCCAGATGAAGGGAGCTTCAGGTGCTCCTGGTGCAGGTTCCGGTTCGATCAACATCCGTGGTATCTCATCCCTCCAGGCAAGTACGAGTCCTCTCGTCATCGTTGATGGCGCGCCTTATCCGGCCAGCCTTACGAACATCCCTTCGAGCGACATCGAGTCCGTCACCGTCCTTAAGGACGCTGCCTCTGCAGCCCTTTACGGAGCCCGTGGTGCTGCCGGTGTCATCCTCGTCACTACCAAGCGCAGCAAGAGCAGGGATGCCATCGTCAACGTTGACATGCGCGTGGGCGTGAACAGCCGTGGTGTCCAGGATCATGACAAGATTACTGAGCCCGGTGAGTTCTACGAGGCCTACTACAATGTCTTGAACAACTACTATCTGGCGAACGGTTCAAGCGCCGCCGCTGCTAATGCCAACTCCAACAGGCTCTTGCTCAGCCATCTGGGTTACAATGTCTACACTGTTCCCGAGGGCCAGCTTCTCATCGGTACCAACGGCAAGCTGAATCCTAACGCCACCCTTGGCCGCAGCTACGATTTCAACGGCGAGACCTATTACATGCAGCCTGACAACTGGACAGAGCTCGCTTACAAGAATGCTGTCCGCCAGGATTACAACATCAGCGTGAGCGGTGGTTCTGACCGTGGGAGCTACTATTCATCAATAGGCTACCTCAACGAGGACGGTATCATCGAGTACTCCGGTTACAACCGTCTGACCGCCCGTATCCGCGCTGACTACCAGGTCAAGAAGTGGGTCAAGGTCGGAGCCAACGTCGGTTTCACCGAGTCTCACCAGAAGTCCAATCCTAACATGAGTACTGACTGGGGTTCAACCAACCTCATGTACTACACCACCTACATTGCACCTATCTATCCTGTCTATGTCCGCGTCATGCAGAATGGTGTTCCTACCATCAGGACTGACGAGTTCGGCCATGAGCAGTATGACTTCGGTGTGGCTGCAACCAACTACGGTGTCGGCCGTGGATTCATGCAGACTGGTAACCCCTTCGGTTCCAACCGTTATAATAAGGTGTACAACGAGGGCCGTAACCTGACTGGTACTTTCAATGCCGATTTCGACATTACCGACCACCTCAAGGCTGTCGTCCAGTCCACCATCAACTGGGGCAACACTCTCTCCACAAACTACCAAAACCCTTACTACGGTCCTAAGGTAGGTGTCAATGGAGAACTCACGAAGAGCATGTCCAACAACCTCCGTTACAATCAGCTCCAGACTTTGACCTATGCCAACAGCTTCGGCCTCAACAATGTCAACGTCATGGTAGGTCACGAGTACTATCACACTCTCGGCAAGTCCATGGGTATCACCGCCCAGGGAGGTTTCTCACCCGACATCCATGAGGTCAACGCTTTTGCAAACGTTCTCTATTCAGGAACTTCTTCAAGCTCCAGCGAGTACAATGTGGAAGGTTACTTCGTAAGCGCCCAGTACGACTTCGACAAGAAGTACTACCTTTCAGCATCCTACCGTCGTGATGCATCCTCTACTTTCGCAGTGGATCACCGCTGGGGTAACTTCTGGTCAATCGGAGGTGCCTGGATTGTCAACAAGGAACCGTTCATGGCAGGTGCAACCTGGATTGACCAGTTGAAACTCAAGGCTTCCATCGGACAGCAGGGTAACGACAGCATCACTTCCTATGGTTATGTCGACACCTATTCCCTGAATAAGTCCAGCGATACCACGATGTCTCCTGAACTCCGTCTCGTCGGTAACGAGAACATTACCTGGGAAACCACTACCAACTCCAACATCGGAGCTGAGTTCAGCTTCTGGAAAGGCAGGGTAACAGGTGCTTTCGATGCCTATTTCAAGAAGACCACAGACCTCCTCTTCTGGATTTCAATGCCTGAGGCTGGCGGTACCCGTGGTTATTACGGAAACGTCGGTGACATCGGCAACCGTGGTCTTGAGCTGACCCTCAATTTCACTCCCGTCCGCACCAGCACGGTCGAGTGGAACATCGGAGGAAACATTTCCACGAACTATGCATGGATCATCGACCTTCCCGAGGACAAGCTCGCTGGTGAAGAAGGTTACTATGAGAGTTCTTACTGGTGGACTCCCGGCGGTGTCATGAGGGATTACATGACCTATGAGTATGCAGGCTTCGATCCTGAGACCGGCCAGGCTCTCTACTGGTACGACGAAGAACTGAGCCCTGCCGGCGGTAAGGAAGGAGTTACAGACAATGTCACCAACAAGCCCGGTAAGAACCATTCCGGTAAGACTGCCGCTATCGGCCAGGCTTCCCGTTATACCCATGGATCCATGCTTCCTAAGTTCTTCGGTGGTCTCAACACTTCCATCCGTGTCGGAAACTTCGATGCAAGTGCGACATTCGACTACCAGGTCGGCGGAAAGATCACCGATGCTGTCTATTCCAAGTTGATGACTCCTCCTACTTCCGGATCCGATGCTGGTTACAACTACCACAGAGATATCTTCAAGTCATGGACTCCTGAGAACACCAATACCGACATTCCTCGTTGGCAGTATGCAGACCAGTACACCATGGCGGGAGACCGTTCCCTTACTGATGCCAGTTACTTCAACTTCCAGTCGTTCTCCGTTGGCTACAACCTGCCGGTTGCAAAGCTCGGAATCAACAATTACATCAGCCGCATCCGCATCTATGCCGTCGGTGAGAACCTTGGTTACATCTCCGCCCGCAAGGGCTTCGATCCTCGTGCCTCATTCTCCGGCACTTCTTCTACCAATGTTTACTCACCCGTCCGCAGCATTTCGGGTGGTGTACAGGTTACATTCTAATTTGAGGAGGATATGATTATGAAAAAAATATTTAAACTCTCTCTGATTGCATTATGCTCCGCAATGCTGGCCGTCGGCTGCATCAAGGAGACTTTCCCGCAGACGAGTTATGTCACCTCTCCGCAGTCCCAGGTTCCTGGAGCTTTCGACCGTTTTGTCGAAGCTATCTATTCGACTATCGCCGGCTTCCCGAACTATGGCGGCAGAACCGATGCCAACGACTTCGGTTACACCCGTTTCTTCATCGCATGGGATTCAATGGGCCAGGATGTCGTTCAGCCTACTCTTACTAATGGTTGGTTCGATTCATGGTACACTATCAGGGGCCTTGGCCCTACTACGGGCAACAGCCAGTACGCCTGGACGATCCTCTACGGCCACATCAAGGCTTGCAGCACAGTTATCGGCAATGCCGGTGAAGAACCTGACGCCGGATTGATGGCAGGTGCCGGAATCGCTCATTTCTTCAGGGCATTCTTCTACATGGACCTTGCACAGATGTTCGCAAATAAGCCTTGCTATGTAGATGGCAATGCTGAGACCGTTCCGTGGGTTGATGAAAACACCACGATCGCGGACCTCTACGACAACCCTCGACTTACCAACACCGAGATGTTTGCCAAGATCATAGCCGACCTTGACAAGGCAGAGACTTTCCTCGCCGGTTACAAGAGGCCTGACAAGTGCACTCCCGACGTGGCTTGCGTCTATGGTCTTAAGGCCCGTGCCTACCTCCTCATGGGAGAATGGGCAAAGGCCCGCGAGTATGCCAAGAAGGCCCAGAGCGGCTATACTATCATGAATGAGGATACCTACACCAGCTGGGAGACCGGATTCAACACTCCGAACTCTTCCTGGATGCTTGCTACGACCTTCAAGTCCGATAACCCTTGCATCCAGAACAATGACGGTGACTCCAGCTTCGCATCATGGATGTGCATGGAGATCAACCCTGCCACTTCAGGCTGCGGCTATGCCGCCAACTATGGCCGTCCTATCCAGATCGACCGTCACCTCTATGAGACGGTTCCTGCTTCGGACTTCCGCAAGAAGTGCTATGTTGATTTCGCCCTTAACGAAATGGATGAGGCTGCTGCTATTGAGGCTTTGAAGGCCTATACCAACCATCCGGACTGGATCTACACCGCTGCCGACGGAAACGGCTATCCTCTCGGTGGTATCAACTTCAAGTTCCGCACTGCAGGCGGTGAGGCAGGACGCAACAACCAGTACATCGGTTTCGTCGTTGCAGTTCCGCTCATGCGTGTTGAGGAAATGTACTTGATTGAAGCAGAGGCTGCGGGTAGGATCAATGAGGCTGAAGGTATCAATCTCCTTACCGCATTCGCCCAGACCCGCGACCCTGAGTACACCTATGGAACCCACAACGAGGCTTATTTCAACACTTCCACTTCCGCCTTCCTCAACGAGGTCTGGTGGCAGAGAAGGATTGAGTTCTGGGGCGAGGGTATGGCCACCAAGGACATCAAGCGTCTCCAGAAGGGTGTTATCCGTAGCTATCCTGGTACCAACCATGTTGAGACCAACCGCTACAACAAGGAAAGCACTCCGGATTGGATGAACTTCTGCATCGTCCAGACTGAGACCAACTACAACAAGTCTTGCACCAACAATCCTGAACCGGATTACCCGCTCAAGGATTCTCCAGAGGTTACAAGTTTCTAATTCAAATCTAGGAATATGAAAAGATTAGCATACATTTCACTGGCGATTTCCGCTATGATGGCTTTTGCTGCTTGTGCAGACGAAGCTACTTACGAGCCGGGTCCCCAGGTTGCAGGACCTCAGTACTACTTCTCATCAAGCCAGGCAACATCGGTCAACATCAACCATACGACTCAGGCTGTGAGCATTGATGTGTACCGTATCGAGACGACTTCCGCCGCCACGACCACCATCAGTGTCACTGACGCGTCCGGCTTGATTTCCAACGCCAATACTGCAACTGCATCATTCGCAGCCGGCAGCAACAAGGCTACCATTTCTTTCCCGGTAGTCCCTTCCGACTGGACTTTCGCGAAGAACTATCCTGTGACCTACAAAATCACAAGCGATACTACTCCTTATGGCTCCGATGAGGTTACTGTTACCTACAAGTACCCTACCCCTCTGAAGAACCTCGGTAAAGCTACGATTAACGAGTCATACATGCACGGGAAGGAGTTCTCCGCTACAATCTATCAGAGCGAAATCGATCCTAACGAGTTCCACATCACCAAGTTCACTGGAAGCAAGTCTGACGACTTCATCTTCTACGTGACCAAGGCAGGTGACTCGTTTGGAAGCGTCAGCTATAACACTGCTGGCCTCATCCATTACGGTGACACCAAGATCGGTCTTACCTATGCTGATGTGGGCGGTGACTCAGCCGATGACATCTACATCTTGCACCCTTCGAGGTTCACCAGCTTGCCGACTGAGGACTACTGGGCTAACAACAAGGTGGCTATTTATCAGGATAATGGCCTTCCGGCAGTTGTCGAGATAGCTCCGTTCTACTACATGTTCGGACTCGGCGGTTGGAACAAGAGTACTGCAGCTACCATCACCATCGTCTTCCCTGGTTATGATCCAAAGGACTACACAGTCACTGCCAGCTATGCCGGTATCTTCACTGACACAGAGGATCAGGTCTATGGTGAGGCCACTGTGGCTCTCGGTGAGGACATCGAAAGCGCAATCGCAGTCCTCGTGGAGGGTGACAGCGAAGAAGCTATTGCAGCCGCTGTCGAAACCCTGAAGGCCGGCGAGGATGAGTCCATCGTTCCTGTTACTGGCCAGACTGTCAGGATCGCCCTTCCTGAGGAGCCGAAGACGGGCAAGTACACCATCGTCGTTGCAGGTGTTGCGGCAGGTGAGGTACAGGAAACTTCAGCTACTTCATTCTTCTATCAGGCTGGTTCCGTCGCTATCGACTGGGATTGGCTCGTCGGAACTTGGAATGCTCAGGACACTGAAGGTGATCCTTACCAGATGGCTGTGACCAAGGTCGATGAGACCACTGCTAATTTCATTGGAATTTGGGGAATGGGTGCTGACGCCGTGTTGACTGGTACAGTCGATTTCGAAGCCAAGACCGTTACCTTCAAGGGCCCCGTCTATCTTGGTGAAATCGCTGGTGGAAAGCTGTACATTGCTCACTACAACGCAGAGACCGAGTCTTATGACGACGGTGAGTTCTATGCAACCCTTTCTCCTTCCGGAATCACGATTTCCGGCCACGGTTACTATATCGAAGGCGGTCAATATGAGGGTGACCAGGGAACTGACACCACAAAGATGACCAAATAAGTCTTCATGGACATACTTGAAGAAGGGACTCGGATTCGAGTCCCTTCTTTTTTGATTGTTGAAGCTTAGTCTTTCTTGAATTCTCGGAGAGCCTTGAGCAAGGCTTCCTCGAAGACCTGTTTCTCATGTTCCGAGAGGAACCCAACTTCGATGGGTACTTGGAAAAGACGCACTTTCAATTCGTTCGGGATAGACTTGAAGTCAAGGATCCGCTGGCAGTCCTTCTCGGTCGTGGCAACGACTGCAGTCGGATACTCACGGACAGCCCTCATTATCCGCCTAATGTCGTATTTGGTGTACTTGTGATGGTCTTCGAACCTGAAATGCTTCACGATCTTGTGTTCGTCGCTGAGATACATCCTCAGGGGAGTGTCCTTGGCAATGCCGGAAAAAAGGATGAGCTTCTGGGAATAAGCGTACCTAGGATCAGCTTCTTCAAAGATCGGTTGCAGGGCGCTGTACCAGATTGTGGTGAACAGAAGGATCTTTTCAGATCCATCCTTATAAGTTCCCTTGCATGAAGCAGTGTCATAATCCTTGAGTCCGAAAGACTTGGCCCATTGGACTTTCTTTTCGTCTTCAAGGTATGCCGGGCACTTGGACACTATTATTATATCGGCAGCAGAAAGCCTCTCGGGGAGGTCTCTCAAACGTCCGAAGGGCAGGAGCTTGTCCTTCTGGATCGGGCGGTTGTAATCAACCAGGACGATGTTGTAGAATGCTTTCAGGGCCCTGTACTGGAAGGCGTCATCCAGGACGATCAAGTCCGCCGGGGCGATTTCTGCATCAGCGCATTTCCTGGCCCGTTTTTCTGTCTTTAGCTTCTCTGGGTGGCAGAGGATGTCGCAGCCCTTTACCCTGTGGCGGTCAACGGCTACGGTAACACCGGGGAACTTCTTCTTTATCTGGAGAGGTTCATCGCCATATTCCTTGACGGAACCATTCCTCTCGACTAGTTGGAAGCCTCCGCTGGATCGCCTGTGCCCCCTTGAGAGGACGGCGATATCTTCATAAGCCCAGTCATCGCTTCGGAGCAGGGTACGGAGAATCATTTCGGTGTGGGGAGTCTTGCCCGTTCCGCCGGCAGTGATGTTGCCGACGCAGATCGTTGGTACCTCGCAAGTACTGACTTTGCGGATTCCGTGATCGTAGGAGAAATGCCTCAGCTTGAGCGTGAGGTAATAAGGGGCAAGGATGATCCTGTCAAGCATAGGCTACAAATATACAAAAAAACATTCTTTTCCCATCACATCCCTCCACACACATAAGCCCTTAATTGTCATCTCTCAATCTCCTTGAGTGGTTTATCAGATGCCGTAAACGCCTGATGAAACCAGAAGGGGAGTGTCGCCCCATTTCTCGGCAATCACGTCGAGTATCCGGAGGACTGTGTCCGGATCATTCTCGGTAACGAGCCTCATGCGAGTCTCTTTGAAGTCCGGCAGGCCTTTGAAATAGCAGCTCAGGTGCCTGCGCATTTCATAGACCCCGACAGGGACGCCCTTCAGGTCGACCGAAAGCTTGAAATGCCTTTTGGCAAGTTCGACTCTCTCCTTAACGCCGAGAGGAGGCAGCTCTTCCCCTGTACGCAGGAAATGCTTGATTTCCTTGAATATCCATGGACGGCCGAATGATGCCCTTGCCACCATGATCCCGTCAACTCCATAGCGCTCGAAGGCTTCCCTGGCCTTTCTTGCTGAATCGATGTCACCATTGCCGATGATGGGAATGTTCATCCTTGGGTTGGCCTTGACTTCCCCGATCAGGGTCCAGTCGGCTTCTCCTTTGTACATCTGGCAGCGAGTCCTGCCATGGATGGTCAGTGCCTTGATTCCACAATCCTGGAGCCTCTCGGCAAGCTCCACTATGATCTTACTCTTGTCATCCCAGCCAAGACGAGTCTTTACTGTCACCGGCTTTCCGACGGCTTCCACTATGCGTCGGGTAATCATGACCATCTTGTCCGGATCCCTCATCATCCCTGAGCCGGCTCCTCGGGCGGCAATCTTGCTGACTGGGCAGCCGAAATTTATGTCGATAATGTCGCAACCGTGACCGCCAACCAGTTCCTCGGCATGGTCTGCCATCCTGGCAGCTTCCACCATAGCATCCGGGTCGCTCCCGTAGATTTGTATTCCTATGGGAGCTTCTTCATCGGAGGTCTTGAGCTTCGCGTAAGCTTTCCTGGCATCACGGATGAGGCCTTCTGCAGGGATGAACTCGGTGTAAACCATGTCTGCCCCCTGCTCCTTGCATATTCCCCGGAAGGAAGCGTCCGTGACGTCTTCCATAGGAGCGAGGAGCACCGGTCTTTCTCCCAGGTCTATGTTACCTATATTCATTCTATGCCGTATCTTCTGCAAAATTACTATTTTTGCATGATAAAGCATCAAGCTTATGAAAGAGATAAAGACAGTAGCGGTCATGACTTCCGGAGGAGACGCCCCCGGAATGAACGCAGCGATAAGAGCCGTCACCCGTTCCGCCATATTCAATGGCTGGAAAGTATTCGGCATCTATCGCGGCTACGAAGGCCTCATCAACGGAGACTTCAAGGAACTTACTACAGAGAGTGTCAGCAACATAATCCAGCGCGGCGGAACCATCCTTAAGACGGCCCGCAGCAAGGAATTCATGACCCCGGAAGGCCGGGAAAAAGCTTATGACAGCCTTCTCAGGTTTGGTGTCGATGCTTTGATAGTCATCGGAGGAAATGGCTCGCTGGCCGGAGCCCAGGACTTTGCCAGGGAATATGACTTCCCGGTGATAGGCCTGCCAGGCACGATCGACAATGATCTCTATGGGACGGATGCCACCATCGGCTACGACACTGCCCTGAATACTATCGTGGAATGCGTTGACAAGATAAGGGACACCGCCAATTCCCATGACCGTATATTCTTTATAGAGGTAATGGGCAGGGATGCTGGTTTCCTTGCTCAGAATTCTGCCATTGCCGCAGGAGCCGAGGCTGCCATAATCCCCGAGGACCAGACTGACATAGACCAGCTTGAGCAGTTCATAGCACATGGTTGCCGCAAAAGCAAGAACAGCTCCATCGTTATCGTGTCGGAGAGCAAGAAGGGCGGCGGAGGAGGAGCTATGCACTACGCGGAAAGGGTCAAGAATGAATATCCTGAATATGACGTCAGGGTGACTATCCTGGGTCATCTCCAGAGGGGCGGCAGTCCCTCCGCCTTTGACAGGATCCTGGCCAGCCGTCTTGGATATGCTTCCATTGAGGCTCTTCTTGAGGGGCAGAGGAATATCATGGTGGGGATTGATGACGACAAGATAGTCTATGTTCCGATCGCCAAAGCCATCAAGATGGACAAGCCGATAGACAAGGAATTGATTGATGTCCTGGGAGTCTTGTCCATCTAGAAACATTTCGTTTGATTTAATCAAAAAAAATTGCTACCTTTGCGACCCCTATAATGTGTAGGGATCGCAATTATTTTATGTTAAACCATTAAAGATCAAGACAGTGGACACACTTAG
>CADBMD010000114.1 GCA_902795735.1 uncultured Bacteroidia bacterium | reverse complement strand
GCGACTCTGGTGTCGAGATCGGAGATCGAGGAGAACTTGTTGCGTGAGAGAGTCAAGGAGTTGCCGTCAATGACGAAGTCTCCCGACTTGCCGTCAGACCTGGTGAGGGTGAGTGTGAAACCGTCTGAGAAGGTAGCAGGGAGCATGACGAAGTAGTAGAATACCCCGGCCTCAAAGGCACTTCCGTCCGCCATCTTCATCGTGATTTCAGTCTCCGGTGAGACGAAACCCTTTACCTCTGGTATGGTTGAAGTCTTGCTCTCCATTCCGACCTTGAAGCGTCCTGCTATAGCTTCGCCATTGTTACCCTTGAAGGAGACAGCGGTTATGTCATCCCTTGTCAGGGAGAAGCGCAGCAGGGTGTACACGGTCCTGAAAGGCACGCTGAGGCTTTCTGAACGACCGAGGGTCACCGCGTAGCCGTCATCGAACGTTCCAGCCTTACCCGTCTGGATGTGTGGCAGGGTGGTGGTTATAACCGCGGTACTGGAGACGCCCGGTTCAGTTTCTGAATATGTTGCATCGGCCCTGTACGGGTAGAGGCCGTAGATGTAGCTGACCTCTCCGTTCTCGTCCGCACCGGTGATGAATGGGATCATTCCCTTGAACCTTGCGACCCTTGTAGGGGTTGTGTTGATGGAGACGAAAGCTGCATCCTCTCCGAGGCTGAAAAGCTTCACGCTGTCCCCCGGGCTCCAGAGGACTTCCTTGATAGCGCCGCCTTCAGTGACAAGGGAGGTCCTTGTGTCGGGCTGCGTTGCTTCATCGAGCGAGGCGGTGATAATTACTTCTTTCCATTCCTTTTCCTTCGAAGGAGTCTCCTCGCGGGAGACATCTTCCTCCTGGGAGCAGGAGAAGAGGATTAAGGTGGCAGCGCAGAATGCTGCTGCCAGACAGAACTTATTCATGTTTTAGAATTCTTATAGTCAAGACAAGTAAAACGTAACTCGCAAAGATAAGAAAAATACTCTATATTTGTAATAGACAATTAGAAGACAATGAACAAGTTCAAAGGAAGAGTTGAGTCCCTTCGGGAGATGATGCGTTCAAGAGGTTGGGATGTCGTGGTCCTGACAGGAAACGATCCACACGCAAGTGAATATTCAGCGCCGCGATGGCACCAGGTTGCTTGGGTGACAGGCTACACTGGGGAAGGTGACCTTGTTGTGACGGAGGACCATGCCGGCCTCTGGACGGACACCCGGTACTTCATCCAGGCTGAAAAGCAGCTTCAGGGAACGGGAGTCTCTCTTCACAAGACCAGAGTCCAGGACCAAGTCCTGATTCCCGAGTGGCTTTCCGGACAGTTCGCCGACTATGATGAAGTGGTCGTGGCTGTTGATGGATTAGGAATAAGCGCTACTACAGTTATTGAAATCATCAATGCAATAGGAAAGGACAGGACGGCTATCGCTAACGTTCCGGACCTGCTTTCTCTTCTTTGGGCCGATCGCCCCTCCTATCCCCAAACACCTGTAATAACCCTTGGTGCCGAGACTGTCGGCTGGTCCAGGAGACAGAAGATCGACTGGCTGAGGAAATGGCTTGATGAAAAGGGCTTTGATGCGATACTCCTGACTGCCTTGGATGAAATCGCGTGGATGCTCAATGTCCGCGGCCAGGATGTCGATTATAACCCGGTTGTGATGTCTTACCTGCTTGTGACTGCTGACACAATCCAGTGGTTCGTCCGCAAAGGTCCTATTCCAGAGGGAGATAATGAAACAGAAGACAGTTTCCTCGAACTCCTTGCCGACAGGGTGAACATCCAGGATTATTCCGACATCGGCATGGCACTCGCCAGCATGGTGGACGACGATTACATCCGCAAGCTTTTCGTGGATCCTTCATCCCTCAATTACGATCTCTATGGCATCCTTAAAGAGAACACCAAGCAGGACAATGTCGTAACCGGCAAGTCTCCCGTCGCCCTCAGGAAGGCCGTCAAGAATGAGGTAGAAATCACAGGCATGAAGGAAGCTCACCTTCATGACGGAGTCGCCATGGAACGATTCCTGTATTGGCTGGAAACCATGCTGGAGGCGGGAGAGTCGATCAATGAATATGACTGCTCGCTGAAGCTTCATGACTTCCGTTCGGAGATAGAGGGTTTCAGGGGAGAGAGCTTCGAGACGATCTCTGCCTACGGTCCAAACGCTGCCCTTCCGCATTATGCGACTCCTGAATATGGGTCCGCCGAGCTCTATCCCAGGGGCTTGTACCTCGTAGATTCCGGAGGTCAGTTCCTTTTCGGGACCACCGACATCACTAGGACGATTCCCCTCGGTCCTTGCACCCCATTGGAAAAGGAAGATTACACACTGGTCCTGAAAGGGCATATCGCCTTGTCAAAGGCTGTTTTCCCGAAAGGAACAGCCGGTTGCCAGCTGGATGTCCTTGCCAGGGAACCTTTATGGCGTTCGAAAAGGAATTTCGGCCATGGAACCGGCCATGGGGTCGGTTTCTATCTCAATGTCCACGAAGGCCCGCAGGACATCAGGCAGAATTTCAACAGCCAGGCCTTGCTCCCCGGAATGATAACTTCAGACGAGCCTGGAATCTACCGGGAGGGCCGCCATGGCGTCAGGCACGAAAACCTCATCCTGTGCAAGGACGCAGGTGAGAATGATTTCGGCCGCTGGCTGTGTTTCGAACCTCTGACTCTTTGTCATTTCGACACCTCTGTCCTTGTCCGCAACCTGCTTGAGGAATCCGAGATCAGGTGGCTGAATGAATACAATGAGAGGGTGTACGACACCCTCTCACCATACCTTCCTTCCGACGTCGCTACTTGGCTGCGTCAGAAAACCTTGCCTATCTGACAAGTCATCCGTTACTTCACCAACTTGTGTTTCAATCGGCGGACCGTAGTGAGCAGCAACTGATCGACAGGAATATAAGCCGAGACTGATTTCAAGCCTGACATGACCAGGTTGCCTGGAGAATAGGACTCCCGCATTCCATAGAAAGAATCGCGGACTTCACCTCCTTTAAGGCTTATTCTTTCTTTTACCTGCTTCCGGGCTTTCTCAAGCTGCTCCATGGTTTTGATCTCACTGTACTTCATGGCTCTCTCCTATTTGTCTTCTTCAAAGAAAAGTTTAACGAAAAGAGGCACGAACGTGTCTCGGAAAAGCCTCTTCCTCAACAGGATAAGGACACCGAG